>CALUTF010000011.1 GCA_944323595.1 Candidatus Gastranaerophilales bacterium
GTTAAAGAAGGCATCAAAAAAGAAGATGCTGAAGCTATCAAAAAACAACTTGAAGCTGCTGGCGCAACTGTAGAAATCAAGTAGTTGATTTTCTAAAATCTTTAAAAACAAGCTCCGTTGTTATTTCGGGGCTTGTTTTTTGTGCGCACGGATGTTAAAATTTAGTTGGAAGAGTTGGTTAATATGAAAAAATTAGTTTTAGTAATCCCTGTGTTTGTAATTATATGTGCATGTTCTGCGATATGTGCACAGACGGATGAATTTGTGCAAAGTTTTATGACATGTACACCTTATAGAGAGAACAACAGGAGCGAAATGTTCGGTATGGAGGTGACTTCATCTCTGGAAGTTCTCGGTCGCCGCGGCGGTTTGTGCGGGTTTAGAAGTTCAATAAATACACAGGCTGGTAGTGCAAATATTGAATGTAATTTTACGGATGAACAGATTGCTGAACTTGTTGGTTCTATGCAGGCAAATGCTTCTGAAATTGAGGCTGTTGCCCGTCAGGGACTTGATTCCAATCCGCAAATCGGTGAAAATCCTGCTGTTGTTATTTTTAATAAATATTTTACTGATACTTCGGTTTGCAGCGTTACAAATTAAAATATATAGTAGACAAGCTTAAGATGCAGTGATATAATTCTGTTAAATTTAGTGTTTCTTAATCAGGAGTTAAAAATTGAATAGAATTGTCTCTTCAGGTGTTTTATTTACTTGTATTTTAGGTTTAAGTGCTGTAGCTTGTAATGTTCCGCAGTTTCATTGTGATGGTTTTGAGAAAGGGTATATTTATTCGCCGGAGCAAGGTGCAGAAGAAAGCTGCAAATGGCTGAACGGTACAGATGATTATAATCTATGCCTGAATGAGTATAACAAAATGCTCAGAGCTTATGAAGACGGTGAATGCACTCCGATTTTAACTGAAAAGCATACTTCCGATTCAGGCGAAACTGTTTGTAAAGTCTATTATTTTGGTGACAGAATTCTGCAGCGTATAAAGTGCAAAGGTCCGGAAGCCGGTATACTTGAGGCTAAAGTTAAAGAAAAATTTAATTAATTTACAGTACGAAATATAATAAATCCCGTATATCCATTTCAAAAGCATTTGCAATATTTTCAAGATTTTTTATAGTAATATTGCTTTCTCCGCGTTCTACCAATCCTATAAAATTTCTGTTCAGATTGGCAAGTTCCGCAAGTTTTTCCTGTGACATTTTTCGTTTTTGTCGTTCTACGCGGATTTTTAGACCTAATTTTTGTACAGAATTGTTGTTTATTTTTTCCATACATAAATTTTAATAACTATTATATTGACATTCCACCCTATATAGTGTTAATATGACTAATATATTGGTCAATAATTAAGGATAGTTATGATAAAAAAGAAAGCGTTCACGTTAGCAGAGGTGTTGATAACTCTTGGTGTAATTGGAGTTGTTGCAGCTATGACATTGCCGATATTAATACAGAAATATAAGAGAGTTGTTGTAGAAACGCAGTTGCGGCGGGAGTATGCTTTAATTGCAAATGCCGTAAAATGGGCTGAGGTTGATAATGGTACCGGTTTTCAAATAGGAGCCGGAAATTTTGATGAAACGAATGACGTAAACGGATTTGGCTATGAGCATAGTGAGGCTGTTTTTGAACAATATTTTAAAAAATATTTTAAAATTATATATACATATAACCGTAATGAAACTTCAGCAAAATTCAGGTATCAGGGACAAGAGGGCGGTTTACGTTCTATCAGTCATGCAAAATGTGTGAAGATTATTGATGGGACTGCACTTTGTTATATTGCTGCAGGAAACAGTGATACGATGGGATATTTTTATGTATTCCTTGAGCCTGAGAAAGAAGTAAAAATTGCAGGGCGTGATGTATTTTCTTTTGAATTTAACCGGACAGGCGGAACATATAAGTTATATAGCCGATTAGATGATCATTATAACGAATCACAGCGCAATGAGGTCATAAATGCCTGCACTGCTCCGTCAGAATACTGGGGGATTTGGCCGCGTCCGATGACTTGTACTTTTTTAATATGGAAAAATAATTTTAATATACCTGATGATTATCCAATAAAATTTTAGCGATAACTCAGGCTATCCTGATTTTATTGTTTTAATAACCGAACGGAACAATCAGAGAGCTTATATGCATAACTTTTGATATTCACAGTACCGGCAGTTGTTTGTATTTTGGGGGAATTCGGTTGAGTTCATTTTCTCCAGCACATCAGAGAGAATTTTTTCATATTCGGATTGTTTTTCTTTTGAAAATTCGATTATTTTATTCTCATTATTTTTCAGGTCTATGTACACAAATTTTATGCAGGTTGTATTTAGAAGTTTTGATGCACAGTAGAGATAAATCATTGTCTGGTAGTCATATTCAGGGTTTTGCGGGATGGAACCTGTTTTGTAATCCAGAATATAGTACATGTTTTCATCCTGCATAAGCGCATCAAGCCGTCCTCCTATCCAGTAATTATTTATTTTCGCAGATAGTGTGTATTCAGATTTAACGAATTGCTTATTGAAAAATTCATTTGTTTTAAGCTTTTGCCAAATTTCAAAATCTGCCTGCGGCAGGGCTTTTTCAAGTTTTGTTATATCCGCACCCTGCAGATAGTAAGTGGCAAGTGCGTGGATTTTTTTTCCGCGTTCAAAGGCGGAAGCTTTCTGCGGCATCACAATTTTTTTTATATATTTATATTCAAACTTGCACGGGCAATCTGCAAAAGTTTTAATCATATATGGAGAAAAATCATTCATATTGCACCTCCCGTAAAATATCAGAGAATATAATGCTTGGTTCCTGCTGAACAAGTTTTTCAAAAGATTTTGTTTTTGTACTGACGGTAAAGAACAATTTCTTTTTAGCTCTGGTTATGGCAACGTATAAAAGCCTTAAATTTTCCGATATAAGCTCCTGCTTGAGGTCAAATTCCGTTTTGGGCTTATATTCTGGATTAAGCCTTCTTATATTTTCCATAAAATCAGATGATTTCAATTTTATTTGTTCAAAATCCAGAGTCAGACTTTTTTCTGTCATCTCCGGAATAAATACATAGTCAAACTCATCCCCTTTTGATTTATGAAGTGTCATAATCTGAACTTTGCCTTCTAAAAATTCACGGTTGGATTCGTCTTCTTCCGAAAAGAATTTAAACCCGCTCAACGACGGCTTTTTAGCTAATTCTCCCAGCCTTTCTGATATATAAGTAAGATTTTTGTTTGTTACACTTATCCGTTTAATTAAGGTTGAAATCAGGTATACGTTGGATTTTTCAATTTCACTTTTAAAATAATAACGACCTATTTTAATGGCAAGTTCTTCTGCAGTGAGGTACGGAAAAGAGAGCCAGTAAGTTAAATCCCAGTAGAATTGCTCAAGATATTGATTATTTAAATCGTCGCAGTTCATCTGTACAAAAGGAATTTCAAATTTTCTTATTTCTGTTCCCATCCGTTGTTTATACAGTCCGAGTTCCGCCAGAATTTCATAGTTATCAGCAATTACATTATTGTCAAAAGGTGTTAAAATCATTTGGATGACAGCAAAAATCCCTTTAAATATAGATTTTTGTTCAAGGCATTCGCTTCTGGTAATACTTTTCAGCCCGCTGTCATTTATAAAATTCTGCCACTGTGCAACCTGATAATTGTTTCTGAGTAGAATTCCGACAGTGGCTTTCGGGTCTTTTTCAAATGTATTTTTGATAACTTTTAGAATATAATTTCTTTCTTCAAAGTAGTTTTCGAATATTTTAGCGGTAATGGCATTTTTCTGAACCGGATTTTTGCCGTCAACAGGATGCATAAATATTTTGAAAAAAGCATTTCTTGTTTCGTCATTAGTTTCTGCCCAGTTAACGAGATTATTTGCCAGTTTCCAGACATCTTCCGTACATCTTTGGGAGCAATCCATACTGACGCTGTTGCTTTCTGAGATAAATTTTCTGAACCCCTCAACATCGGCGTTTGAAAAAGTTGTTGTGATTGCCTGATTAATATCTCCGCAGCGGATAAGGTTTTTGTGCTTAGCGCTCAAGAGGTTGATGAGCCGCTGCTGGATTGAAGATGAATCCTGTGCTTCGTCTTCAATAATATAATGACAGATTTCCTGATAGTGTTTTAGGATATCTTCGTTTTCTTCGAGGAGTTTTACTGATGAAATCAGCATGTCATCGTAATCAATGAGATTTGATTCACTCATTATTCTGCTGTATTCGTTAAAAAATTCAAAGAATTTTTTTAGTTTTGCATCCGCAATACCGGCGGGCTGAATTCCCTGTGAGATTTTGAAAACGGAAGCAGCTCTGTCAAATTCTTCGGTTTCTGTTTTTTTGAGTTTTAATTTGGCAGAAATTTCTTTAACTATTCTGGTTCTTTGTGAATCATCGCAAATTTCAAAATCAGAGGACAGCCCGAGTCGTTCAAAATTCCCGTTTTCTTTCAAAATCCTGAGCGCAAGCCCGTGGATGGTACTGATATTAGGAAGTTGAGATGAATTCTGGCGTATATTTTTTATTCTTTCTCTGAAATTTCTTGCAGCTGATTCCATATATGTCATAACAAATATATTTTCAGGGTTAACGCCGCTGTCGAGAAGTTTTACTATCAATGCAAGCAGAATAGTTGTTTTTCCAGCCCCGGGGACTGCGGATATTGCCATTTTGCCGGATTTATATTCAAGTACCGGCATCTGGTCTTTACGCGGGGTAATTTTGAAAGTTTTTTCTTTCGGTAAGTCATTAATAATACATTCTTCTGCAATATAATTCTCAATCCCGCCGAGGTTTTCGACTCCGTTACCGTCAAAGAGGCTTGAAAGCGTATAAATATGTTCATCCGCACAGAGTGTCAGTTTTCGCAATATTCTTGCTGTTTTATCTTTGCCGAGCTCTAAATTGTCGTCGATGGTAAATTCATCTTTATGCCAGTCTTTCTGGAATACCCATGCGTTATACAGCGGTCCTGTGTCGCTTTTTATCCACTCCGAACTTGATGTATCAAGCCAGAACTGGTATTTTGTCCGAACCTGATTATCTATAATTTTTTGCGGTGTTCCTATTATCAAATCACGTTCGGATATTTCAAGCGTTGAATAAGGATTTTCCGCTATTATGGAATTTTCAATCTGGGTTATAATTTCTTGTTTTTTTGTGTCAAACTCGTCTTTGTAAATATTTTCAAAATCCTGAAGTTGTTTTATGAAAAAGTTGAATTTCTTTAAATCTTCCGGATTTATGTATGTAAAATCGCAGAGTTCAGTGAATATTTCATAAACCTGTTCTGATAACTTCAAATTGCACGTTTCAAGCTTGTTTTTCAGATGCAAAAGTTTTGAATATCTTTCGTTGTGCTCTTCAATCGGAAAGCTATATTCAATCAGAGTTTTATTGCCCGCAAAGTTTTCAAGAATATCCTTGCAGTATTTAACAGGTATCCCGAGAAAATCAGACAATACGACCCTTAAATCAAATTCCGTTAAATCATTTTTGAGTTCGGAGGTGAGTTTTAGAATATTTAAAGATGCGAGAACAAGTTTATTTTGTATAAGTTTTTCACTACCTGAAAGGTAGACTATGTTCAAATTTTTTAGGTTTTCAGATAGTGTAAACTTTAGCATATCGTCAATGACAGGAGTAATCACTGAAATCTCGCAGGGCAGAATGTTTTTTCCGAGAAGTTCCTTGATTTTTTTTGTTGTTAAGTCTATCATTCCTGCACGCTTGGACGGTGAAAATACGGAAAAATGTTTGAGCGGAGTTTTTTTATCTTCTTTCACGTTAGAGAACAGAACTTCGGCATCATTTTCAAGGTTGGAAACTGTCTCAATTTCATTTACCGGTTGTTTAAACATATTTTCAAAGCCGAATACAGAGGTTTTGTCTGCGCTTAAATATCCTGAACGGCTGGCACCCTTGCGGTCAAAAGCAATAAAGACATCTTTCAGCTGCGGTGAGATATGTTTGATAAAATCCATTGCTGCCGGTGTGAGTTCGTCTGCATCATCTATAAAAAGATATTCAATGTTTTTGAAATAGTCAGTATTTTTGTATATATATTTGAAAACCAGAGTTTGTCTTAAATAGTCAAAATCTCTCAATTGAAGAGTTTTTGCCAGAAATTTTTTTAAAGCGGCTTTTGCATCTTCGCCGAAACTTTCTTTTAGAATTTTTGTCCGCCATTCAATTTCATCATCATTGAGATTATTCTGGACTATCAGTGCGTATCTTCTGAAAAGCTGATGCAGTAATGATTTTTTTGAATTATACCCCTTGAATTTAATATCTTTGACAATATCTTTCATAATGAACTGTGAAACTTCCAGTCCTGCTAGATTTGGGAGTATTTCCGGATTTTGATACGGGTTAACATTTTCCAGTACCGCCCAGTTGTCAATTACCGCATTATAGACGAGCGAGAAAAAAGAATGGATTTCAAGTTTTTCGTGCGCATCAATATTCAACAGCTTTTGAACGCGTTGTGTAAAGTTTTCTTTCAAAGATGAATTCTGTACAAGTACAAGAATTTTTGAAGAACTTATATTTTCGTTCAAAAGTGCAGCGTAATTTTTAATAAGCAAATCGGTCTTTTTTGACGCTATAGAGCCGTTTATAAGCAAAAATTTCCCGCTCCTTTTTCTCCTTAATTATCTTACCATAAAAATTAGTATTATAACTCCAAATCTAATCTAAATAAACTATTGCATTTTTCTGAAATTTAAGCTACTATTTAGCTATAAATTAAGGTTAATGTACTATTTAGACAAATTGCAGGAGGTTAAGATGCAAGAATTACAAGAACAAATTGGTTTATCAGCAGGTCAAATTTATGATTATTTGAACAATAACGGGGAATCAACATTTGCTAAAATTAAAAAAGAATTAGATTTGAAAGGCAATTTTGCAGATTTAGGTCTCGGCTGGTTAGCTAGAGAAGACAAAGTAGCTATTTCTAAAAAAGGTTCTTCAGTTAACGTAAGACTTAAATAGTTTTAAATTATGTTTTAATTTAACAAAAAACACTTCCTGATAAGGAAGTGTTTTTTTATTTATACCACGGGGTAAATGTATTAATCCTGTGTATTGCGGAAGTGTAATCCCCGTCAAAACAGATACACCTGTCGTCAATGTATAAAAACGCCGGTTCTTTTCTGTCTGTAATACCACTTATGTAAGATGCAATTTTATTTGTTTTTAGCCAGATATTTACTAATAAAGCAGGACGGGATGAAAATATTTTCAGTTCAAAATTTTCAGCAAGTGATGCTAAAAATTCCTTTGCTCCATCTTTGATTTCAGGTATATAATTATCTTCGTAAACTCCGTTATAATTGTTTAATACTCCATCAAGATCTATCAATATAATTTTCTTTTTATATTTATTATTTTTCATATATACATATTATTATACCAGTATACGTATAATAATATATGGGAATTGTCAATGTCAAGTATTAAAATAATATACTATGGTTACTGATTTAAATAAACTACCAAAAGATCTTGGCAAGAAAATTCATATTGAGCGTATCAAAGCTGAAATCTCACAGGAAGAATTAGCTGAATGGGCTGGTGTCAGTGTTGCCACATTGAGTAAACTTGAGCGCGGAGTGGTTCTCCCTACATTGGAAACTGCGACAAGAATTGCAAATGCACTTCAATTGACTTTGCCTGAACTTTTTACTTTCGGTTATTAATTATTTTTATATTGCAAAAAAAAGAGCTTTCTTAGGAAAAGCTCCTGGAATTTTTTACAATTCCTCGTGTAAAAGGTTAGTAGGTAGAAAGTAGAAGGTATTAATATGTGTAAGTCTGTTTTGTATATCTTTCTTATATATCTATAAAGTAAAATTTATATATCAAATTGCGCAGTATACGATTTTTTGTAATAAAAATTTACATTGCTATTTAGACGTTTATTATATAATTTTTAGAAGAAACAGAAAGGACATTTATGAAAATAGCAATATATCCGGGGAGTTTTGACCCCATAACCAAAGGACATTTGGATATTTTGAAGACAGGAGCCGGAATATTCGACAAAGTAATAATTGCAGTTGCCAAAAATTCTGAAAAACACGGCTTTTTAACTATAGATGAACGCGTAAAATTAATCAGGGAAAGCATTACGGATTTAAGTAATGTGGAAGTCGACTGCTTTGACGGTTTAACCGTAAACTATGCAAAAAAATGCGGTGCGCAGGTCTTAATCCGCGGTCTGCGTGCGGTTTCTGACTTTGAATATGAATTGCAGCTATCTCAGGCTAACAGTGCACTTGATTCCGATATAAAGACTGTATTTTTAACTACAAAACCTAAATACAATTTTATTTCTTCAAGTACAATCAGAGAAATACTTCTGAATGGCGGAGATATCTCAAAGTTTGTTCCTGAGCCTGTTTTTGAATATTTGACCAATCGTTAAGATATTTAAGCATAGCGGAATTAATTATTTGACAATTATTTCAGGCTTATGTAGAATGTAAGTATTAAGAAAGGTATATGTGACAAACATGCAACAAAACGGAGTATACGATTTACTAAAATTACTGGAAATATCATTGGATGAGGGGTTCCCTATCATTCCGAGAAGATATACTATTGTTAAAACAAAAGAAATAGAAACATTAATAGACAGAATATATGCGGCATTGCCTGTTGAAGTTCAGGAGGCACGTGCATTTTTAAGACGCAGAGAAGAACTTCAGCTTGAAGCACAGCAAAAAGCCGAACGAATTATAAATGACGCACAAATGGAAGCAGACAGAAAACTCAGCGAGGCTGATTTTATCAAAGCTCTTGAAAAAGAAGGTATTAGAATCAGAACTCAAGTACAAGAAGAATGCGAAGAAATTAAACGCAAAGCTATGGAAGAAGCTGAAAATATCAGAATTCAGGCAACAGAAGAAGCTATGAAAACCAGAGAGGGTGCAGAACTTTATGCAGAACAGGTTCTCACTAATCTGGAACGCGATTTGACCCAGCTGCAACAGGTTGTTAAAAACGGTCAGGTCTATATGGAAAAACTAAGAGCAGATAATTACGGTGCTTATGATTATTCATCTTCATACAGCACTCGCGATTCAGCTCCTAAAATGGCTGATTACAAAATAAATTAATTTTTTAATAAAATCAATTTTTCTGAAAGAGTATCCGAAATCTCGTTTACTCTTTTTTTATGCATGTTTTATGCTTATTGTTTGTTTACAATTAGTTTGCATTTTATTTTTTTTGTTTTATGATGTTAGCATAAGCCGAAAAAATAGAATGTGATATCTCTCACATTCTATTTTAAAAAGGAGAAAAGTAATAACTAAATAAGGAATAAAACAATGGGTATCAAAGGAAAAAATGACAGAATGGTAGTTCTTGCTTGTGAAGATTGCAAAGAAAGAAACTACACAACAGTAAAAAATAAGAAAAATACAAAAGACAGACTTGAGTTGAGCAAATACTGCCCGACTTGCAAAAAACATACCAACCACAAAGAAACTAAGTAACGCGCGCGCACTCAGGGAGCCGACTTTGCGGCGTTGATTGAAAAGCAGGGTAAATGGCACTTTGGCAGTGAGCGAGCAAGACGCGGGGACATTATCCCCGGTGTGCGTCCTTAGTTCAGTTGGTAGAACGTCGGTCTCCAAAACCGGATGTCGAGGGTTCGAGTCCTTCAGGGCGCGATTTATAAAAATAAAATAAGGATTTTACTATGATAGGCTCAGAAAATGCTACTCCGGCATGGATGGCACAAACAATTAATTCAATACAAACATACTTCCGCGGTGTTAAAACCGAATGGGGTAAAATTAACTGGCCTGAAAGACGTCAGGTAGTTACAGAAACAATTTTTGTTATCGCAATAGTTTTTGTATTTACCGTTGCAGTTTATTTAATGGATATAATTTTTAAAGGGTTACTCAGTTTAATCAAGTAACTTACAAAGAATAAGGTGGCTTATGACTAAAAAAGAAAAATCTATGGAAGAAGAATTGAACGAAGATTTGCAGGCGGAAAGAGAAGAAGCTGAAGCTAAGGCTCAGGCTGAAGCAGAAGCTAAAAAAGCTAAGAAAAATCAAAAACGCTGGTACATCGTTCATACATATTCAGGACACGAAAATAAGGTTAAGGTGAACCTTGAAAAACGTATTGAATATATGAATATGGGCGAAAAAATCTTCAGAGTTGAAGTTCCTCAAAAAACAGTTACTCAGGTTAAATCCGGCAAAAAACAAGAAAGAGAAGAAAAAATCTTCCCTGGTTATGTTCTTGTTGAAATGATTATGGATGAAGACAGCTGGTATGTTGTAAGACACACTGCAGGTGTTACAAAGTTTGTCGGCTCCGCTAAAAGACCTATTCCTGCAAAAGACAGCGAAATTAAAAAGATTATTAACCGCTCTACATCTACAACTCAAAAAATTGAGCTTGATGTTAAAGCCGGCGACAAAGTCAGAATTATCTCCGGACCGTTCGCAGACTTTATCGCAGATATTATTGAAGTTTATCCTGACAAGTATAAACTTCGTGCAAATGTTTCAATCTTCGGACGTGAAACTCCGGTTGAACTTGAATACAAACAAATTAACAAATTATAATAAACAATCAGTACAAAGAAACGTGGAAGGGACGCCCCCGCTATAACCACAAAAGGAGAAAAAAATGGCAAAAAAAGTAGTAGGAAAAATTAAGCTTCAAATTGAAGCCGGTAAAGCAAATCCGTCACCACCGGTTGGTCCTGCACTGGGTCAACATGGTGTTAATATCATGGATTTCTGCAAGCAGTTCAATGCTAAAACCGAATCACAAGCAGGATATATTATCCCGGTTGTTATTGATGTTTACGAAGACAGAAGCTTCTCTTTCGTAACTAAATCACCTCCGGCTCCTGTTTTAATTAAAAAGGCTTTGAATCTCTCTAAAGGTTCAGCAGCTCCAAACAAAGATAAAGTTGCTGAAATTACAAGAGAACAGCTTGAAGAAATTGCAAAAATTAAAATGAATGACTTGAACGCAACAACTATGGAAGCTGCAGTGAACATGATTAAAGGTTCTTGCAGAGCTATGGGTGTTACAGTTAAAGAATAATGTATGGAAGGGTTTTACCCGTTATTACCATGAAAGGAAAAATTAAAAATGGCAAAATTAACTAAAAAACAAAAGAAAATGCAAGAAATGCTTGAGGGTTTTGAACAGCCTTCATCAGCAGTAAATGCAGTTAAAAAATTACAGGAAATTTCAAAAGAAGTTTCTAAATTTAACGAAACAGTAGAATGCCACATGAGATTAGGTATTGACGTTCGTCAAGCTGACCAGCAAATCAGATCTACAGTTGTATTGCCTGCAGGTCTCGGTAAAGAAGTCAGAGTTTGCGTTATCGCTAAAGGTGCTAAAGTTACTGAAGCAAAAGATGCAGGTGCTGATTTTTACGGTACTGAAGAAATTATCGATAAAATTTCAGGCGGCTGGTTTGAATTTGATACATTAATCGCAACACCTGATTGTATGGGTATGTTAGGTAAATTAGGACGTGTTTTAGGTCCGAAAGGCTTGATGCCAAACCCTAAAACAGGTACTGTTACTTTAGATATAGCTAAAGCAGTTAAAGATGCTAAAGCTGGTAAAGTTGAATTCCGTGCTGATAAACAGGGTATGATTCACTGCCCTATCGGTAAAGTTCAATTTAGCGAAGAAGATTTAATTAAAAACTTTGCAACATTGGCTGATGCTATTTTAAGAGCAAAACCATCTTCTGCAAAAGGTACTTTTGTTAAGTCAGTTTATCTGGCAACAACAATGGGACCTGGTATTAAATTAGATCCTAAAAACCTTGCTGCTGAAGTTAAAGAAGTAATTGCATAGGTATTTATACTTAATATAAAAAAGGTACTCTCTTATATAGAGGGTACCTTTTTTGTGCTATAATTTTGTGAGGGAGGTTTTATGAAAAAGGGGCTATTTATTACATTTGAGGGAGCTGACGGATGCGGCAAGACAACACAGCTTAAGCTTGCGGCAGAATATTTACAAGAAAAGGGACAGTCTGTTTTGATTACCAGAGAGCCGGGGGCAAAGGGGCTTGGTGAAAAATTACGTGATATTCTTCTAAATTATGACGGAATAGTGTCTGACAGATGTGAATCATTTCTTTTTCTTGCGGACAGGGCACAGCATATAGATACCATTGTTCTGCCGGCGGTTGATGCCGGAAAAATTGTTCTTTGCGACAGGCATATAGATAGCACGGCGGCTTATCAGGGCTATGGCAGGGGACAGGATTTAGATCAGATAAATAGCTTAAATATGATTGCTACAAATAACAGAAAACCGGATTTGACTATTGTGTTCGATATTGATGCTGACACTTCAATGCAGCGTGTGGGCGAACAGAAAGATCGCATGGAAAGTGCAGGTATTGAATTTTTTAACCGTGTAAGAGACGGGTATTTAAAAATCGCCCAAAAAGAGCCTGATAGAGTCAAGGTTCTTGACGCTTCAAAATCAATAGATGAAATTCATCAGGATGTAATTAAACTAATAAATTCTCTTTTACGGGTGTTTTGACAACATCTATAACATTCAACTCTCTAAAATGTGAGACAATTTTGATATTGTCAGGATTTTTTGCCTTTTCTCTTGCAAGTATTGCACCGATAATTGCTTCCAGCTGGGACATCGGCATCATATTAACAGGCAGACTATCAAAGCCCCATTCGTATTTCAAAACCTGTTGCAGAAATTTGCAGTCCGCAGGTGTTCTTTCTCTAAAGCATGAATTCATGTGCAGGCTTTGACGGGTAAGGTATAATTCAAATCGGTTTACTTCAATACCCTGCTCATCAAGTGATTTAAAATACTCAGCGCCGCGAGTGGAATATCTTTGAGTCCAGTTATCCTGATTAGGCATCAAAGGATTTGTTGCAACCATCTGGTATGGCTTGGATAGTACTCTCCACTTTCCGTTGAGCATGGTCTTATCCCACGGGAGAGAGGCACAGATTTTTGATTGTTTCAGTGATGAAAAATTTTCAAAAAAATGGATTATGTCATTCATTTTATAAAATTTATCAATCATAATTATGTTATTGGTTTCATCAAGTATCGCAAGTCCTGTATCAAGTGTTGAGCCTGCTGATAATGATAATCCTACATAATAGTTCATAATATATTTCTCCAAAATTTATGTTGAACTTAATTTTAAACCGGTTACACCGATTATAATTACAAGTGTGAATATTATTTTGGCGGCTGAGAGATGCTCGTTAAAGAACAATATTCCTATCGCACTTATGCATATAATCCCTACTGCCGACCAAATTGCATAAACTATGCTGACATCCAGTTCTTTAAGAGACATTGACAAACTGGCAAAACATAAGATGTATGCAAGAAACATTAAAATAGTCGGAACAATTTCTGACATACCGTTTGATAGTTTCATCATAGTTGTACCGAAAACTTCAAGTAAAATTGCTGCGATTAAATATATCCAGCACATAATTACTCCATAAGCTTTGTCATAATCATCGGTTCGTCATCCGTAGCCAGAACTGTATGTTCAAAATGTGCGGATGCCTTATTATCAGCAGTGCTTACAGTCCATTCATCGTCTGCAACAACTACTTCATCGCATCCGAGGTTAAGCATCGGTTCAATAGCGATTACGTAGCCCTGTTTTATCAGCGTGTGGTCACCGACTCTGTAATTATATAAAAATGGTTCTTCATGCATACTTCTGCCGACACCGTGACCTCCGTATTGTCTTACAATACCGTATTTTTCACGGTTAGCAACTGCTTCAATTGCGCCGGAAATATCATCAAGTACATTCCCTGCACGCATTTTTTCAATACCTGCATAGAGAGCTTCTTCAGTTACTTGCATCAGTTTTTGTTTCTCTTCGGAAATTTTTCCGACAGCGTATGTCCATGCACTGTCGCCGACGAACCCGCCGTAAGTGGCTCCGACATCAATGCTTATGATATCACCTTCTTTTAATACTACGTCTGCAGATGGGATTCCGTGTACGACCTGTTCATTAATTGATGTACAGATGGCGCCGGGGAAGCCGTGATAACCGAAAAATGTTGGTATTGCACGATTTTCTTTAATTACCTTTCTGGCGATATTATCAAGTTCCAGTGTACTTATGCCCGGTTCTACCACTTCTTTCATCTTCTGGTGAACAAGCGCTACAATATGACCTGCATGGCGTAATCTTTTTATGTCATCTTTTGATTTACGATTAATCATTTGTTCTTCTTTCTAGTGTGCAAATTTTATTTAATAACTTCAAGCAGTCTTTCCCAAACTGTATCAATGTCGCCGTTTGCATCAATACTTTTCAAAACGCCTTTATTTTTATAGTAATCAATAAGAGGTGCTGTTTCGTTGTTGTATGTATCAAATCTTGCCTGAGCAACTTCTCTTGTATCATCTTTACGTTGAGTTAGTTGTGCACCGCATTTGTCACATGTATTTTCTTTTTTTGGTGCTTTAAAAGCGAGGTTGTAAATTTCTCCGCAAACAGGGCAGGAGCGGCGGTTTACTATTCTTTCAACCAGAATGCTTGTATCTATATCAAAGTATACTGCAATAAATTTTCTGTCAGCGTCTTTGTCAATTTCCTCATTCATTTTTTCAAGCTGTTCTGCCTGTTCTACACTTCTTGGAAATCCGTCGAGGATATATCCATTTTGACAATCGGCTTGAGAGAGTCTGTTTTTGATAATTCTTGAAACCAATTCAACAGGAACAAGCTGACCTTTATCAATGTAAGCTTTAGCTTCTTTTCCGGCTTCTGTTTCACCTTTAATTTCTGCTCTTAACAAAGATCCGGTGTCAACGTGCGGAAATTTCAAATATTCTGCAAGTCTGTTTGTTTGAGTACCTTTTCCGCATGCAGGCGGTCCTAAAAAAATAAGTTCTTTTTTGGTCATAAAAACCTCTCTTTCATCTAATTTATACAATAATTTTACATCAAGACTGGTTTTATTTCAAGAAACGATAAATGCAAAATACTGTCTTACCGCTACAAAGCAAACAGATATTATTTTCGGAAAACACGTTCATTAGTATTTGTGCTATCGCCCTCAAATAATATCTGTTTGTTTTTGTATAAAGATTAATAAAAAGTCGTTTTAAATAGTTTATGTATCAATGTTTGTTGCGTAAACAGCATTGGATTCAATAAAATCACGGCGCGGCTCAACTTTATCTCCCATAAGCACGTCAAACAACTGATCGCAAAGCATTGCATCTTCTATGCTTACTTTTAACAGTGTTCTTGTTTGCGGATCCATTGTTGTTTCCCAGAGCTGTTGCGGCATCATTTCACCCAAACCTTTAAATCTCTGGATTGTCAAACCTTTTTGGCCTCTGTCATCAATGATTTTTTGTAATTTATCAAATGAATTTATGTCATACTGGTCTGTATCTGTTTCGAGAATCAAAGTTTGCTCTTCCTCTATAAGGAAATCTCTGATAAGCGGATACGCATTTTTCAATTTTTTGAATTCTGATGATTTAATTATGTTTTGCGTGATAATTACATGTTCTTCTTCATTCAAATTCAACTGGATTGCATATTTTGCGTTTTCCGGATTGTATTTTAATGATACAACATAGTTTTCTGCTTCGTGAACATTATAATTCTTAGCGTGGTCTTGAAGATAATGATTCAAGTACTCAATATGAGCGTTCATTTTTGACTGATCTTCAAAATCTTCCGGAACAATGTTTGAACGTACCAACCCTCTGAGCATTACAGCAGGGTAAAGGTTCAAAATAGGATTGTTATATGAATTGTAGAATGCTGACATATTTTTAATCAACTCCAGCAATTCGTCACCTGTTTTTACTTTTGATTTTGTCTTGTCAGAAAGACTCAATGATTTTATACCGCGTTCTTTAAGCATTTTATCAAGTGCATGTTCATCATATAAGTATTCTGCGGTTTTTCCGGTTGTAATTTTATAAAGAGGCGGCTGTGCGATATATACATAACCGTTTTCAATCAACGGTTTTGCATATCTGAAGAAGAATGTTAATAACAACGTTCTGATGTGTGCCCCGTCAACATCGGCATCGGTCATGATAATAATTTTGTGATAACGGAGTTTTTCCAGATCAACTTCATCTTCGTTACGGCTTATGTTTATGCCGAAAGCCTGAACCATTGATTGAATTTCGTTATTACCGTAAATTTTATCAAGTCTTGCTTTTTCTACGTTAAGAATTTTACCTCTCAACGGCAGAATAGCCTGAAACATTCTGTTTCTTCCCTGTTTTGCTGACCCGCCTGCTGAATCTCCCTCAACAATGAAGATTTCGCATTTTTCAGGTTCTCTGTTGGAACAATCTGCAAGTTTACCAGGAAGTGTTGAGGATTCAAGAGCGGTTTTTCTTCTTGTTAATTCTCTTGCTTTTCTTGCGGCTTCTCTTGCACGTTGTGCCTGAAGAGTTTTTTCTAAAATTGTTTTTGCAATTTTCGGATTAAATTCCAGCCATTCCTGCAATTTATCTCTAACTGCATCCTGAACAGCACCGAGAGCTTCCTGAGAACCTAATTTTTCTTTTGTTTGCCCCTCAAATTCAGGGTTAGGAATTTTAACGCTGACAATTGCTGTCAAACCTTCTCTGACGTCTTCTCCGGAGAGGTTCTGGTCAGAGTCTTTCAGGATGTTATTTTTTCTTGCATAATCATTCAGTACACGTGTGATAGAGTTTCTGAAACCTGTGAGGTGGGTTCCGCCTGAATGTGTATTAATGTTGTTTGCAAATGACAGAACGCTTTCTGTGTAGGAATCTGTATATTGCATTGCTACTTCAACCTGCATTCCGTCTACAACTTTATCTATGTAGATTGGTTTTTCGTGAAGAACGTTTTTGTTTTTGTTCAAAAATTCAACATAACTTCCGATACCGCCTTCATAGTGGAAAGTTTCGGTTTCGCCTGTTGCGCCTATTACAAAAATAATTTTTAAACCTTTATTAAGAAACGCCATTTCACGTAATCTGTTGGCGATTACGTCGCAGTCAATTTCTGTTGTTTCCGTGAAGATTTCAGGGTCAGGCCAGAAAGTTGTTTTAGTACCTGTTTTGTCTGTTTCTCTGATTTTTTCAACAGGAGCAACAGGTTCCCCTCTCATGTATTCCTGTCTCCATACATAACCCTGACGGGAAACTTCTACAATGTATTTTTCTGAAAGCGCGTTAACTACGGAAGCGCCAACGCCGTGAAGTCCGCCTGAAACTTTATATCCGCCGTCGCCAAATTTTCCGCCTGCGTGAAGAACTGTGTGTACAATTTCCAGTGCAGATTTGCCTGTTTCCGGTTTAATATCAACCGGAATACCGCGTCCGTTATCTTCAACGGTTACGCTGTTATCTTTGTTTACCGTTACTATAATATCAGTACAGAAGCCTGCAAGAGATTCATCAATTGAGTTGTCAACAATTTCGTAGATACAGTGGTGAAGTCCGCGTTGGGATGTTGAACCGATATACATACCAGGTCTCATTCTTACGGCCTCAAGTCCTTCTAATACTCTGATATTGCTGGCATCGTAACTCTGGGTTGTTTTGGTGTCAATTGCTTCGTATTCTTCCTGCGGCTGAATAGATTCAATTGCTTCCATACCTTTATCGTTAATGATGTCTTGTGCGCTTTCTGTCATATATATTTTCTCCCCGTTAAATTCCAGTGTTTATACCTCTATTGTAGCATAAACATACGATTTTTTCCAAAATTATTTACCTTTTGAAATATTGTCTTAACAGATTAATAGATGTGTATATTTATTTTTTTGATATTGTTTTTTATTTTAGAAATGTAATTAAAAGGAGTTTAAACATGTCTAAATCTATTTCAAAATCTATTTACAAAATTGCAGAAAAAGTTGATTCAAACAAGATTATTCTTTTTACAAATCATTTAAAGATTGACGGAAATTTATTTTTAAAAGACGGTAAGTGCGAAGAGTGCCATGAGGATATTTTGCCTTTACAAAATGCTCTTGTCTGCCGTCTGAACGATTATTGTGTATGCGAGGACGATGAATGTAAATGCAATGATTATGTTTGCTTCAAATATGACTGGCTGAATGTAGCAATTGCTGATATTGTAGCATATAGTATTGTTTAAATTAAAAGCCGCTGAATAAAGCGGCTTTTAATTTATAAATCAGATTATTTTTTCCAATGCCTCCGTAACAACCGGATCCCATTTAGAGCCGGATTCGGATTTAATAATTTCCAGAGCTTTTTCTTTGTTCATAGCTTTTCTGTACGGTCTGTCGGATGTCATTGCGCTGTAAGCATCTGCTACCGCAATAATTCTTGACCCGAACGGAATTGATTGACCTTTGAGTCCCTCAGGTTCGCCTGTGCCGTCAAATCGTTCTTTCTGGTATGTAATATAAGGTACAACTTCTGAAAGGAAGTTTATATTCATTAAAAGGTTAACGCCGAGGTTTGCGTGATCCTGAATTTTTTTGAAATCTTCATCGGAAAGTTTACCGTTTGTTGCAAAGATACTTTCAGGCAGTGTAATTTTTCCGATATTTTGTAACAGGCCTGCATAGTATATCAAATCTGTTGTTTTTTCATTCAAACCTAATTCACGGCAAATTTTGCGGGCAAGTTCTGCTGTGTTCTTAGAGTGTGATACTTTGTATTGACCTTTTGTATCTACGGCAGATGCAAGTCTTTCAACAAAGAATTGCTGGTAATCGCATAAATCACCGATAAGGGCTGTTAATTCCGCTCTTGAATGCTGCAGGTCGGTTATATCTGATTCTGTATCTTCAATGAGTTTATTCACAACGTCAATTTCTTTTTGCAGTGCAATTGATGTTGCAAGCAGGTTTGCGATACTTTCTACAAGCGTCAAATATTCCGGTATAATTTCTTTGGAATTTATTATGTCAATTGCGCCGATAAGGCGTGTTCCGCTAAACATTGGTACCAGAGTTCTGTTGCGGAGTTTTTGTGTTTCTTTTGTTTTGAAATCTTCAGGTTTAAATACAAATCTTGCACTTTTGCCGTCTGATGAACCTGCATGGCTGAATGATTTATCTCTGATTATATAAATATTACAAATCTTTTCTTCAATCATTTGTGTAATAGTAAACGCAATTGAGTTGAAAACGGCAGTTTCCTGCTGCGGGTCAAAGTTTAATACGCAGAGAGTTTTATCCAGTGAATATATTGATATAAGTTCTTTCAACTGGTTTATCAATCCGGCTTTTTTGTCATGGCTTTTGGCACCGATTTTCTTTGCCAGATCTTCTGAAATCAGATGCTCTGACAGAAAATCTCCTAAATTCAGCGCAAAAATTTCTTCAATCGGATCCCCCTCTATAAGGTTTTCTGATTGGCTGAATAAAGACACTCCGTTTTTGATTTCTTCGTTATTCATTAAAATTATCCTTTACTCTACATACATGACCTTCATATATATATACGGCATGTCATGGAAAAAACTTTAATGATTTTTACAAAAATTCATACTTTAGTATGGGAAAGTTCAAACAAAAGTATAAGATTAATATCCGATTGCCCAGTTAAACGGTGCGGAATTGTCTTTTCTTTTCGCAACAGTAACATCGGAATTTATAGCCTGAACTTCAATTACTTTTTCTGCTTTTTGCAGGGTATTATTCTGTGTCATTTTTGTGTCAACGTTATTGAATGATTTTAGTCTTTCTAAATTTGTTTCCAGTTCTGCATTTTCATCGTTTAATGCAATAATCTGTCTGTTAAGAGTATTTAGACGAAGTTCATGTGTCATGGAGAAATAATAGCTGATGAAAGCTAACGCAATAAGCGCGCCTAACAAACCGCATAAAGTTGTATTGACCTTTCTGATTGCCATAGCTTTAATTGATATCTCCATCTGCTTTTCTTTAGGGAAGTATCCTTCAATTACGGGATTTTCTTCTTTTATCGGATTTTCTGCATATCCGGATTGTTCATAAGAATATATAATTTCGTCTTTTCTTACTCTTGCTGTATTCAATTTTAATGTCCCCAATTATCTTTTTTTTAATTCCAGTTTGCTTAATTAATACATTTTGCAATTCTTAACTTAGCGCTTCTGGACGGCGGATTCTCTTTAATCTCCCTATCACTCGCCGTTATCGGTTTTTTATTTACCAGTTCCAACCTTGGAGGCGGGCATGTGCATATCATTTGATTTTTTTCGCAATGACACCGCTGCGAGTGGTATTTGAATAAATTTTTCACTATTCTGTCTTCCAGAGAATGAAAACTTATTACACTTATTATACCACCTGTTGCCATCAAATCCAACACATCATTCAATGTATTTTTTACATTTGTTAACTCGTGGTTAACTTCAATTCTGATAGCCTGAAATACTCTTGTGGCGGGGTGAATGCTGCTTTTAACCTTAGGCGTACAGTTTTTTATTAAATCGGCTAATTCGGTTGTTGTTTCTATCTTTTTAAGCTTTCGTTGTTCAACAATTTTTTTTGCAATACGTTTTGAAAATCTTTCTTCACCGTATTCAGAAAAAATTCGGACTAAATCATCTTCTTTGTAAGTATTTACGACATCATAGGCTGAAAAATCTTCATCTCTGTCAAATCTCATATCAAGCGGGGCTTCTTTAGAAAACGAAAAACCTCTTTCAGCCCTGTCAAACTGGTGATATGAGGCGCCTAAGTCAAACAATACTCCGCCTGTAATTTTTTCTATTCCCAGTTCATGTAACACTTTTTTAATATTTGTGTAAGATGATTTAACTATTGTTAAGTTTTTGTAATCTTTCAGCCGTTCCGAAGCGGCTTCAATTGCATCATTGTCTATGTCAAAAGCAATGAGTCTGCCGTTTGGTTGAATTCTTTGCAGGATGAGTTCGCTGTGTCCTCCTCCTCCGAGGGTACAGTCAACATAAACAAGCCCGTCTTTGCATTCCAGAGCATCGACGGCCTCATTTTTCATTACTGTATAATGCTTAAATTCCATAAGCAGATTTTAGCATAAAAGCTAGTATTTAATAAATCCGTCAGCGCCGGATTTGTCATAAATCTCAATAAATTTTTTGTAGGTATAAACTTCGGAATTTTCGCTTCTTTTTGTATCTAAAATTACGATTTTACCGCCGGCTGCACGTTTGTCCAGTGTCGAGATAAAATTAATCATGTCTGTGATGTAGTTGCTGTCTGCAAGATCTTCAAAGGTGATACTTTTCATAAATCTGAAGTCATTCGCATCAAATTTTCTTGTTGATTCCATAAAAATACTCCTATAAAAATTTCACAACATGTATGCCATTTGATACGGCAATACTTCATGTAATCTTTAATGTTCAGGGCTTATTGTAACAAAACTGTTACAATAGAGAATAAAACGAGTTCAAATAATTTTGAACAACTTTAAAATAGCGGCTTTTGGCGAAACCGTTCTTTCCCTCCCCGTCAGATTGACCTCTGTGAGGGGAGGGAGTAAGGGAGGGGGCAAACTCCGCTATGACATACAGCAAAGTAATGTAGGTCGGATTTACTAATCCGACAAAAAATAGAGACGTTGCGGGGAATAGTCAATAAGTAAATATGTGAAAGAGTGAATAAGTGCTTTTATAAATCAGGCTCTGTGGTAATTTTACTACAACTGATTTATTATCCGACTTATTCACCTATTCACTCATTCACTTATTGACTTATAAAAAATTAAATCCCACTCCGTCAATAAAGTGGAATTTAATTTTTGTCTAATGTAATTTTAATTTATCAGTTTAAACAGGTTGTTTAATCGCGCTTTCGATGCGTTTAAGAACTTTATCTTTGCCGAGTATTGCAAGGATTGCTGTCATATCTGCACCGCGTGTTCTGCCTGTTACGGCGGCTCTTATTGCCCACATTGTAACTTTTGGCTTAATCCCCTGCTCTTTGAATTGTCCGCGGAATGCTTCCAGTTTTTCGTGAAGATTTTCTTCATCAAAATCCCAGTCCTTTGCCTGTTTTACAAATTCTTTCAGTACGTTTTGGGAAACTTCAGTGTCAAGAACTTCAGTTTGTACTTCAGGTTCTACTTCAACACTTTCTCCGAAGAAGTACGGTACTGCATCTGTAATATCTGACAACAGTGTCAACGGTTCACGCGTAATTTCAACCATTCTGGTATATTGTGCATCAGTCAACTCGTTGAGGTTGTATTTTGTCAGATAAGGTTTAAGTTTTTCTTTTAATTCCGCTATAGGAAGCATTTTTATATAGTGGCTGTTCATCCAGTTTAATTTGTCGTATTCAAAAATTGAATTGGATGATGAAATTTCGTTAATTCTGAAATCCTGTGCAATTTCGTCGACTGTTTTGATTTCCTGTCCGTCTGACGGTGACCAGCCGAGAAGTGCCACAAAGTTAATCAGGGCATCTGTCAGATATCCTTTTTCAACAAATTCGGATACGGCAGTTGCGCCGTGACGTTTTGAAAGTTTGCTTCTGTCCGGTGCAAGTATCATACCTAAGTGTCCGAAACGCGGAACTTCCGCACCGAGTGCTTCAAATATTAAAATTTGTTTGAAAGTATTTGAAATGTGGTCTTCGCCTCTGATTACGTGGGAAATTTTCATCAGCATATCATCTATTACTACCGCAAAGTTGTATGTCGGTGTGCCGTTTGATTTCATAATTACAAAATCGCCCAAAAGGTCTGTGTCCATGTGTAATTCACCTTTTACAAGGTCGTCAAATTTTAACATTGATGTGTCGTGGAAAGCTTTTTGTGCTTTTGCGATATTAAATCTTATCGCAGGTTTTCTGCCTTCTGCTCTTAATTTTTCCTTTTCGGCTTCGGTAAGATTTTCGCATTTTTTAGAATAAACATAAGCCTGTTTATTTTTTGTTGCGAGTTCTTTTTCTGCTTCAAGCTCTTCCGGCGTGCAGAAGCATTCATAAGCAAAGCCGCTGTCTAAAAGTTTTTGTGCATATTTAGGGTAAATATCAAATCTCTGTGATTGTGTATATGGACCGTAAGGACCGCCTACATCCGGACCTTCGTCCCAGTTTAAGCCAAGAGCTTTAAGACTGTCAAAAATATTATCTATATATTCCTGGCTTGTACGCTCTGCATCTGTATCTTCAATTCTCAATACAAATTTGCCGTTATTTTTCTTGGCAAATAAATAGTTGAAAAGTGCTGTTCTTGCTGTACCTACGTGTAAATTACCGCTTGGTGACGGTGCTATTCTGACTCTAACTTCTGACATTTTATAATCCTTCTTTCTTATTTATAAATCAGCATAATTAAAAATATCACGCGCATGTTTTTATTTCAAGTTTGCAGGTATATGAATTTAAAAATAAAAATAGGATTCCGTCCGGATTTTTACGCATTAAGTAGTTGCCAAAGGTGTTGTTTTGCGGTTAAAATATTGTTATGAGAAGAGTTTGGCTGGGTATATTTTTAACGTTTTTTACATTACTTCCTTGTTATTCTTATCAGGAAGATATACTGCAAAACATTTTTATAACAGATGTTCCTGAGCCTGAGGAAAGCCCTAAAACTGTTGATGAAATAGAAACTCTGCGCGGTTATGCGGAATATATTGACGGAGAAGAAGAACTCTATTTGACGGATGATGACGGCAAATTTGTCCTTAACCTTAAACAGCCGCAAAAAATTTCATCTGATAGTCTTCTTGATAAATCAATATCCAGAACAACCTCTGTATCACCCGGTTTGTGTTCAAAATTTGCATCTGAAGAATACAGGGTTAGTGATATTGACAGAGCAAGTTCTGAAAAAATAGGAAATTTTTCTTTTGGAACAGCATATAGCTCAAGTATTTCTACCTCTCAGTTAGAACGTGAAACATCGCTTTTTACCAGATATGAGTATAAAAATTTTGCCTTGAATTCGTCATACAAAAAAACTCTCGGTACTACAGGCGGAATTTATTACGATAATATATATTTCACTCCGGAATATAAAGTAAATGATTTTTTCACTCTGAAAGATGAAATGTCTTATGACCCTGTAAGGAACAGACGCAAAAATTCTTTTGTCCTTTCTGTTAATCCATTCGGAAAATCTGAAAAAGACAGAATGAATTTTGAAGTTAAGGCAGGGCAAACTTATGATCAGGATAATTATCTTATCAGAACACAGTTTGAATTTAATACTAAATTTAAATTGTAAAACTTTGCAAAGTTAATTGTATATAGTCCTGAATTAGTTTATAATTTTGATTATAAATATGAGGTATAAAAGTGTCTGACGTTGAAAATAATACAGAACAGGAAGCCGTTCAAGAAGAAAAACAAGCTGTAATAAAACATAAAAAAGCCACCAGAAAAAAGAAATTTTATTATTCTTTTCTCACTCTGGTTTTGCTTCTTTGTATTGTGCAGATAGGCTTTGGTACGGTTTTGAATATTTCAAAGACAATATCAAATACTTCTAAGATAAAAACGATGGAACATATTCTTGATAATGCAGAAGCATATAACGGGCATTTAAAAAATGAAATAAAACTATTTTCAAAAGACAAAACACTTGAAGGTATTGCCAGAAATAATCTTAAGATGGCAGGCGAGGATGAAGTGCTTGTTATAATTAATGAAGCTAACGATGAATCAAATACAGGTTCCAAAGATGCTAAAAATAAGACAAATCCAAATGATACAAAGGTTTCAACCAGTGAAACAAAAATTTAAATATACGGAGTAAAAATGTCTGATAACAATGTATTGGAATATATAAAACAGTCATTCGATTTGAAAAATAAAGGGCTTTATAAACAGGCGATTGAAATGATTTATAAGGCACTGGAAATCGAAAATGATAATAAAGAACTTTTATTTCAACTCGGGGAGTTGTATTTTCTTTTGAATAATTACCCGCGCGCACTCCAGTATATAGAAAAGATTTTGTCAGAAGATTCCGGACATCTTGAATCCTTACAGCTTGCAGAAAAGATTTATGAGCGCGAAAATAAACTTGATGACGCTAAAAATGCTGCGGAAAAAATTTATCAAATAAAACCGGATAGTAAAAATTTGTCAGTTTTAATTTCAATTCTCGGCAGAATGAATTTGATGGAAGAAATTGAAAAATATGCAAATTCAAACCTTGCAGATGACGAAGTTAAACTTGCTGTCGCTAAAGCTTATTTTGATAACGCTGATTACGGCAAAGCAAAGAGACTTCTGGAACCGCTTGCGGGTAAAGATTTTGAAAATGCCCGTATTTTACTCGGGAAAGTCTATTTTAATGAAAATGAATTTCACAACGCAAAAGAAATATTTGACTCATTTGATGCAAATACGCAAAATGCTGAAGTCTTAAATTACAAAGGGCTTTTCGCGGTAGAAGACATGAAATTTATTGATGCAATCAAATATTTTTCAAAAGCTGTTAACCTGAATAATCAGAACGACAGATATTTGTTTAATCTTGCAAATGCTTATTTTTATAACGGCTGGTTTGATGAATCGGCAAACACTTATTTGAAAGCTATTTGTCTTAACCCTGAGAATATTGATTACAGATATGCTCTTGCATATTTATATTACGAAGAAAAAGCCTTTGATAAGGCACAAAAAGAACTTGATGTTATTCTGGGTAAAGATGCTTCATACTCACAGGCTGTGGTGTTGGATGCTCTTTTAAAATTGGAAAGAAAAGATTTTCTTGGCGCTCAGGCTCGTCTGGAAAAAAATCTTGAGTCAAATCCTGAGGATAAGTTTACCGGAACTTCTCTGGCAAAAGTTTATCAGGCTCTCGGATTATATGAAAAAGCAAAGAATATTATGGGTGCACTCCTTGATGAAGAACCTGATAATTTAACATTTCTCGGCGAGATGTGTGATATTTGTATCGGATGTAAAGATTATAAATCAGCATTGGATTATGCTGAAAAGATGAAAACTGTCAATGAAAATTATATAGATGCCTATATATTCGGTGCCAGAGCTGCTTATGAAATGAAAGATTTAGAGCTTGCAAAACAGTATGCGCAGGAAGCTATATCTCTTGATATGAATTGTGCGGCCGGATATTATTATCTTGCTCTTGTTCGTTTTGATGAAGCGGATTGCGATGAAGCTATTGAATGTATGAAACGCGCAATTATGCATGATTTGAATAATCCTCTGTATTATGCAAAAATGAGTGAAATCTATAAAGTCAGCGGGGATTTGCAATCTGCTATTGAATATATAAAAGAGGCGGAAAGTATGGATAATTCAACCGAATATAAAATAATGTATTCGGAGTTGGTTTCTTTGAACAGAAAATCAAAAAAACTTAACAATGTATAAAAATAATTTGCCGTCAGAAAAAATAAAATTATACTATTATTGTAGTAAATAATGGCGGGGATAGGTATAGAAAGTATGAAATTGAAACACGCGATTAAGACATTAATAGTTACAGCGGCACTGACTGTATTCTCGGTGCCTGTTATGGCATTGAGTGAGGAAGATATTTCAATTCCTGAAAATTACCCTAAAAAATATACGGCAAAATATATTAAAATGATAGAGCCTGAATATAAGGCAATAGGGAAAGATTATATTTTTTATGTTGCATTGGATATGTTAAAAGGAACGAACGGAGAATTTTCCCGTCATGCTATTCTGGGGAATAATTTGACACAGCGTCCTGTAAAAATTGAGTTTAAAGACCTTGGCACAATTAATCCCGCTTATGCAAATTTTGATGCACTTGGCTGGAAAAAAGGAAAAAGTTTATATATTTTTATAAATCCGCGGCATAAAGATGCCCCTCCGGGAGCAATAGCAGCACTGCTTTCCCATGAAGCATTGCATCAGGATGAATATAATTCTCTTGCGGAAGAAACATACGCTTGGACAATGGAGGCTGCCGTATGGTGCGAAATAGTTCAGCAATACCCTGAAAGTGAAGAAATACTCCATCCTCTTGTCACGAGAGAAAATACTCTTAAACAATTATTTGAAAAAGGCGGATATTCAAATAAATACATAAAGAAAACGGTGTTTTCAAACGAGGGCTACAAAAATCTTCCTGCAACATCTCCGGGGTTTGAAGATTTGTAATTTATTAATATTTATAACTACCTAAAAAGTCTATTGATTATAAATATTCATTGATGTTAAATGTAGCTATGAAGAGAAAGCAATTAATACTTTTTGTACTGACTGTTATAGTTCTTGTCGGATTGAATAATTTTCTGATGAGAGTAAACAATAATCTTTTCATGGAACGTGAACATGAGATGGTTAATCATGACAGAGTCTCTTCACAAAAGTTGTTTGATTCTACATGGCAGATAATCAGAGATAATTTTTATGATCCGACCTTGAACCATCAGGCATGGTCAAAGTGGAAAAATCACTACCACGGAAAAATTAAAACAGAAGCCGATGCAAAAGTTGCTATAAATACCATGCTGGCTAGTCTTGACGACCCTTACTCAAAATATATGTCCAGAGAAGAATATGCAGAACAGAACAGTTCCATAAGCTCAAAAATTACGGGTATAGGCGTTAATATTGCAACAATTTCCGGAAAAATAAAAATTATAAATGTTGTAGAGGGTACTCCTGCTCAGGCAGCAAATCTTCAACCTGATGATATTATTCTTGAAATAAACGGTCAGGACGTAAACGGTCTGCCGCTGGCAGATGTCGCTAATCTTGTCAGAGGTCCCGAAAATACTTTTGTCGACCTGCTTATTTTGCGTAATAAAGATAAGTTTGTAAAAAGAATTTTGCGCAAAGAAATAAAAATTAAAACAGTAAAAAGTTCTGTTGATAAAAATATAGGTTATATTCAGATAACGTCATTTATCGGAGCAACTACACCGAATGAGTTTTTAGAAGCGCTTGAAAAGACCAAAAAAGCTGATGGTTTGATTTTGGATTTACGCGGAAATACAGGCGGGCTTCTTCCTAATGCAATTTTCATTGCAAACCTGTTTATCCCTGAGGGAAAACTTGTAAGTATTGTAGGCAGAAACGGATACAAATATGATATTCAGGCTCAGGATACAGAGCTGGATATCAATAAGCCTATGATAGTTCTTGTTGACGGCGGCAGTGCAAGTGCAAGCGAAATTCTCTCAGGTGCACTGAAAGACTATAACAAAGCAAAACTTCTAGGGACAAAAACTTACGGTAAAGGCATGGTGCAAAAAATTTATCCGATGCCGAATGAAACCGGTTTAAATCTTACAATTGCAAAATACCTGACTCCTAACGGAACCGATATCAATAAAAAAGGTATCAGTCCGGATTATGAAGTTAAATTTACGATGGATGATATAGCAAAAAATAACGATGTTCAGCTTAACACCGCAAAAGAAATCCTGAACAATATGTTGAGTAAAAAATAACCTGCTTCGGACAAACAGCAAACGAAACGTTTGGCAAACATAAGTTTGCATCAATAGGACTCTTCAACTTTCAAAAAGTCGCCTTTCGAAGATATTCAAGAAATTTTTAATATCTTTGTAATGGCGGCTTTAGTCGAAACCGTTGTCCCCTCTCCTTAACAAGGAGAGGGGGAAGGGGTGAGGTATGACATTCCACAATATAAGATCCTGAAACTAGTTCAGGATGACAGTATAGTCTTTATTTCCCCTCCCTCGAGGGGCGGGGAAATATTCATAAGCGAATAATTTCTTTTATAAATCAATCATAGCAAAAATTCTGCAGAGCCTGATTTTATAAAAGAACTCATTCACCTATTCATTGATTTTCATATCAGTTGGAGTTTTTTCTCATAAAGAAGTTTTTATTTTTTAAGTCTTTTCTGTTAACTACGAGCCCGCAGTTTCTGCACGCCAGAACCTCTCCGGTGCTGTCTATGGGCATAAAAATATGTTCGCATGCTTCGTAATCTTCATCATATAGGTTCTCCTGCATGGGGTCATAATTGTTTACAGGAGTTCTTTTTTTATTTTTTTTTATAAATGCGTTAACAATAAGTTCTATAAAATACATATTTTATAAGTCAAAACCATGCGGGAGCAGGTCATTTAGTTTATAAACCTTTAATTCCCCGTTAACTTCAGTAATTACATCAACACCGTATTCCGGCTGAAATTCATAAATAACCTGACGGCAGGCACCGCATGGAAAACAATCGTCACTGTTTGGTGAATAAATTGCAATTGCTTTAATTTTTCTTTCGCCGCAGGCTATGGCTGTACCTATTGCATTTCTTTCCGCGCAGATTGTCAGACCGAAACTGGCATTTTCAAAGTTACAGCCGGTGTAGATGTTCTCATTTTCCGTTAACACACAAGCGCCTACCGGAAATTTTGAGTAAGGTATGTAGGCATTTTTTGACACCTCTTTTGCTCTGTCCATTAAATTTTGATAATCCATAGCTGTTACCTCGTTCTCTAAAATTTTACTTTATTGTCAGGGATTAATAATCATTCACACGTATGAAAATTTAGTGTGCTATAATAAAATTATGAAATTGATTATCAAACTGTTTTTATTTCTGGTGATGTTAATTCCGCAGGCGGTACATGCGATTACGTTCAATGTTGTAGTGCTTCCTGTTGATATTTTAAATGTGTGCAACAATTATTATTGTTTTCCGGAAGCATCGGAAATTCTTGCGCAGGACATAATACAAAATTTTAACAAAACGGATAAAGTTAAAGCGCCTGATTTGTATGAAATAAGGGCTGCTCTTGCTGCTGATACTGATTTATATAATACAACTGCGGCGGTGGTGAGAAAATACGATTATAACAACAGCATAGATTATGCCGGCTTGAAAAAAATTGCAAGAAATTTTGATGCTAAATCTGTTTTGATTGTATCAAGTGTGGTTGTTGCAAATAAAGGTTTGTCAAAACGAAGTGTTTGGGAAGTTCTGGAAATTTCCAGCGCTTTTGATATTGAACAATCCTACACTCTGGAATCCGGTGCGGTTTTGATTGATGACGTAAACGATATTGTTATGTGGAGTGGAAATTACAAAAGAATTCTGGGCGAAAAATCAGGGTTTTCAGCAAGAAATGCTTCTCAGGCAAATTCAAAATTAGATACGCTGCGGATGTATTTTTCAGATATGATAGCACAGGATATAACACAAAATGTTATATTGAGATTTTTCCCGAAAACTATAAATCCTTTAGATCAAAAACAAAAAACAGATAAAAAAGAGATTTATAAAGAGGGGTCAATGCTCCAATTTGAAAAAACACTGCCAAAGTCAAAGTCCGAAGAAATTCCTGTCACACCGAATGAAGAAATGGGTGAAATGATATTTGGAATTTAATATTCATTATCATTGCTTTGCTGCTGTAAAGATTCTCCCTGACGCATTTGTCCCGGTCTTGTAATCGGACTGGCTTTTGTCGTTTGTGGAACAATGCGGTTTTCTTTAAAGCCTGTCGGTCCCTGATTAAAATTTTGTCCGGAATTTTGAATATTTCTTTCCAGCGGATTTTCAATTGATTGTTTGATTCTTGAATGTACTCCGGAGCCGTCAGAGGTTTCCGGCTGCGCTTTTATGTTTTTTTGAACTTCTGTCTGGTCGGCGATTCTGTCAAGTTCACAGAATCTGTCTTTCATATCAATATATGCCATTGTTGAAATTACAAGAACAGATAACGGTATTAGAATTTTTTTCATAATTTATTCTCCATTTTACAAATATATTAGATTGTTTATTCAATTTGTAAAATCTCCGTCAGGCTAATTCTAATATTTATTCCGTTATTGCATAAAGTAATATTCAATGTTAAAATATATATTGTAGAAATGATTACAGATGAGAGGAAATATTTATTATGGCAAGATTAGTCAGACCAACCTGGGCAATCAGATGTGTTCAATCAGGCTGCAAAACTCTATTTGAAGTTGCACAGCTTGAAGATGGCAAACAACAGGAAGTTGTATGCCCTGCTTGCGGTGAACATTATGTTTATCCGATATTAAAAGACGATGAAAATACTCAGGAATAATGTCACCTCAATTAAAATATTTTAACGGCACTGACAAGTGTTACAATCAATACAGTGCGCATTTAAAGAATAAATTCGGCGTTAAGGTTTATAAAATAACTCTTGATGCCGGTTTTTCGTGTCCTAATCGCGACGGCACTATTTCAAAAGGCGGTTGTATTTTTTGTGATGAGGGCGGAAGTTTTTCGCAGGCGCATTCAAATCTTCTTTCAGTGCCGGAACAGGTAAATGTCGGGATAGAAAATCTAAAAAACAGATTTAAAGCGCAAAAATTTATGTCCTATTTTCAGGCTTATTCAAATACATATAAACCGGTTAACGAACTTGAACAGATTTATACCTCCTCACTTAATCATCCTGATATTGTAGGAATTTCAATAGGAACACGTCCGGATTGTATTGATGAAGATAAATTAAAACTTATTTCAGGCTTCAAAGACGACTACTATACCTGGATTGAATACGGGCTGCAATCCATACACAACAAAACTTTACGGCGGATTAACCGCGGGCATGATTTCGATTGTTTTTTGAAAGCTTACGAAAAAACTAAAGAGTACGGTATAAATGTGTGCGTCCACGTAATTTTTGGTCTCTGGGAAACTCATGATGAAATTATGCAAACAGCCCAAAAACTTGCGGAATTAAACGTTGATGGCGTTAAAATTCATATGCTGTGCGCATTGAAAAATACAAAACTTGCAGATATGTATTATGCCGGAGAAATTGACTTTATGGATGAGGATGAATATGTAAATACCTGCTGCGATTTTCTGGAATATTTGCCGGAAACTACGACTATACACAGGCTTGCGGGGAACGGATTAAAAGAAACCCTTATAGCTCCTCAATGGCTCGGTGCAAAATTTGATTGTCTGAATAAAATTGACAGAGAATTTGTTAAGAGAAATTCATATCAAGGGTCTAAATATTGTAAACAGACTTTACAAAATTTGACAAGTATGTGATAATTTGAATGTAAAAAGACAGGTTTGTAACAAATTATTAACAAAAAATTATTCAGGTAGCAAAAAAATCTGTTTTCATGTATTAATGTGTATGCATAAATAAAAAATTGGAGTCCAAAATGTTAACAATCCAACCACAAGTTACAAATTCAGTTAAATTATCCCCTGCATTCGGTCAAAGACCTGAACCAAGATATCAAGAAATTGCGGAAGACGTAGATTATGTTGATCTTTCAGATATTAAACCCGCAGATGATGACGACGATGAAGCGAAAGGTACAAGAGCTTTCTGGGAAGAACAAAAAAGACAATTTGATGAAGCTGCAAATGATATTGCATTACCAAAACCGGTAAGAAAAGGTGCTAAAATATTTGCGATAGTTTCAGAAGCTGCAATTGATGCAATTGCTGTATTTTGTACCGGAAAAATGGTAATTGGCGGTGCTCAAAAAGCCTTGAAGTCACCAAAAGTTAAAAATGTTCTTACAGGCGGCAAAGCTGTTCGCGGGGCAATGCATACTTTTGCCTCAGGTATTTCTAACGGAGCGTCTTCTTTAGGTCGTAGAATTGCTAAAACCGATTCATATAAAGCTGTTGAAACTTTCTTAACAACAAATAAATATGCAAAACCTGTTACAGAAGGACTTAAAGCTGCAGCAGATGTTGTTTCTGAAAAATTCGGCGCATTACGAAAAACAGTTTCTGCTATTACCGCAAAACAATATAACAATGCAATATCCGGCACAATTGCAACAGGTGCAGGTATTGCAGGTGCTATTGATGAAACTGATAAATATATCAAAGCTCAAAGAGAAGAAGAAATTCAGGAGGCAGCCTAATGGTATCAATTGCTCCTGTAAGTTTCGGTCAAAGTTTTGAGGGTTCTGCAACTCGGGCAGATCGCAGAGAAAAGGTTGAAGATGCAACCTCCAAAACCGGTGCTGCTGTTGCAGGTGGTGCTGCAGTTAAAAAAAGCATCTGGAAACAATTCAACTCAACATCCAAAATCGGACAGTTATCTCAGGAAGCACAAACTGCAATCAGAACTACTGCACAGGTTACGGACAAAGCAAATACTTTATTCGGTGCATTCAAAAATAATGTCACAAGATTTAAAAATATAGCACTTGATTTTGCTGCAGGATTTAAATCTACACCTATAATTAAAAATGTACTGGAAAGTAAAGTTTATAGACGTATGGCAGGCGGTTTTGGCTATACGATGGCGGGCTTTGTATTCCTCAGCGGCGTTTTGAAAGCCGGTTCCGTATACGCTGCAAAAGCTGCGAATCTATCAAACGCACAGTAATTTATAAAATATTGAGAATAAAATAAAATCGTGCTAAACTTCGGTTATGCACGATTTTGTTTTTAAAGAGATTATTGACGCAGATATAAAATTAGAGCTTTCTGCAATAGGCTTTGATTCATCTTATATACATAAGGCTTGTGAAAAATTTGAATATAAAAATATAAAAGTTTTCGGGCTTTCGATTGCGCAGGCTAATATTTTAAAGCAGACAGCATTAACTGTTGGTGCGGATTGTGCAACGCACCGTGAAACTATTACAGGACGAGTGGAAGCAACGGATTGCATTTTGTGCGGAAGTGTTTCACAGATAAAAAAAATAGCAGAGAAACTTAAATTTCAGCCTTTCGGCTTAAAGGTTCTCGGGTATCAGCTCGCGGAATATGTTTCCGATGCCGGCGGAATTATGACGCCGAAAGTTGTCGGGATTTTGAATGTTACTCCTGATTCTTTTTCTGACGGCGGATTGTATAATGATTTTGAGAACGCAAAGGAGCATCTTTTACAAATGATAGAAGACGGCGCGGATATTATCGATATCGGCGCTGAATCTACAAGACCTCATGCTCAACCTGTGGAGGAGGAAGAACAGATTAAAAAACTTCTTCCGATTATTGAATTTGCAAAAGATAAAGTAGTTTTGAGCATAGATACACGGAGTGCAAAAGTTGCAGAGGAATGCATCAAAGCCGGAGCAAGGATTATAAATGATGTTTCCGGACTTGAATATGATTCAAAGATGGCGGAAATTATCGCAAAATATGATGTGCAGGTGATAATCCAGCATTCTTCCGGTGACACTGATTCTATGGCGGAAAACCACGTGAAAACAAATCTGGCAGATGAAATATTTCTTTCCTTGAAACAAAAAATTGATAATGCTATTAGGGCAGGAATCGGACCGGAAAATATAATTGTTGACCCCGGAATAGGGTTTGGCAAGACACGTGAGCAAAATTTTGAATTAGTAAAACGCATCGGCGAATTGCATTCTCTCGGTTGTCTTGTGATGCTTGGAGTTTCCCGCAAAAGTCTTTTAGATATGCAAGATAAAGATAATGATTATAAAGATATTTTTACAGTTGTGTTGAATGCCCTTGCTCTGGAACGCGGTGTTGATTATTTGCGTGTCCATAACGTCAAACTTCACAGAGAATTGATTAATCTGATGAACAAGTTTAATGCCGTAAATTAACGGTCGCAAGATTATAACTAAAATCTCGATGTTTTCTCATTCATTTTCATTTGTAGTCATTATACGCGAGGAAAAGAAAATATTATTTGAGGACGATAGCACGAACGAAGTGAGATGCGTGTTCCGAAAATGATATTTTCTTTTCCTGTTTTTTTGAAAATTTTTTCATATCAGTTATCAAGTTTTCACTGTTTACAATCAGCTATTCACTTTTTTATGTTCGTGATAAAATAAACGTAAAAATAACGAGTTTTTTAAGGAGAAGCTATGGAAAATTTGAGAGATAAATACGAAGTTGTTATAGGTTTGGAAGTTCACGCGCAATTGAAAACAAAATCTAAAATATTTGCGCCTGACGGAACAGAATTCGGTAAAGAGCCTAATACTCAGACAAGCCCAATTACATTAGGAATGCCGGGGGTTTTGCCTGTATTGAATAAGGAAGCGGTTAATATGGGTATACTGACCGGTCTGGCTCTTAATTGTGAAATTCCGGAACGCTGCAAATTTGACAGAAAACAGTATTTCTATCCTGATCTTCCAAAAGGATACCAAATCTCTCAATACGATGAACCTATTTGTGTAAACGGTTACCTTGATATTAAAGGCAAGAGAATCGGTATTACACGTGCACATTTGGAAGAGGATGCTGGTAAACTTGTTCACGCAGGCGCTGACGGGCTTGCCGGTTCAAGTTATTCTCTGGTTGACCTTAACCGTGCAGGTACTCCGCTTCTTGAAATTGTATCAGAACCTGATATGAGAAGTTCTGATGAAGCAAGAGCTTATATGGAAGAATTGAGAAACATTGTCCGTTATATCGGTGTATGTGACGGGAACCTTGAAGAAGGGTCTATGAGATGCGACGCTAATATTTCTATTATGCCGAAAGGCTCAAAAGAATTCGGTACACGTGCGGAAATTAAAAACGTAAACAGCTTCTCTGCTCTTCAACGTGCTATTGAATATGAAATTGACAGACAGATTGAAATTGTTGAAGAGGGCGGACAGGTTGTTCAGGAAACAAGATTATGGGATGACAACAGCCGCGAAACACGTTCAATGAGGGGTAAGGAAGATGCACATGATTACCGCTACTTCCCTGAACCGGATTTGATGCCGCTTCAAATTTCCCGCGAATGGGTTCAGGAAATCAGAGATAAAATGCCTGAACTTCCTGCTCAAAAACGCGCAAGATATCAAAGCATAGGTTTGAGCGAATATGACGCAAATGTTATTGTTGAACAAATGGGGCTTGCACTTTTCTTTGATAAAGTGCTGGAACTCGGCGGCAACGCTAAAATCGCTGTAAACTTTATTATGGGTGAAATTGCTGCTTACCTGAAAGAAGAACATATCGAAATTACTGATACTAAATTAACTCCGGAAAATCTTGTTGAACTTATCGGGTTGATTGAAAAAGGTACAATTTCAAATAATATCGGTAAACAAATTATTATTGATATGATGAAAGACGGTACAATGGCTTCTGAAATCGTTGAAAAACGCGGATTAAGCCAAATCAGCGATGAAAGTGCTATCAAAGCAATTGTACAAAAAGTTGTTGATGCTAACCCTGAACAGGTTGCTTCTTATAAAGCTGGAAAAGTTCAACTTTTAGGTTTCTTCGTCGGTCAGGTTATGAAAGAAACCAAAGGAAGAGCTAACCCGAAAACTGTTAATGAATTGTTAAAGGAAATACTTGGCTAATGTTTAAAAATACTAATCAAAAATCCAGTATGGAGTGCGAAATTTTCGAACAGCCGGAAATTTTGAGTAATATTTTAAATACTTATGTGGACGGAGAAGTAATTAAAATTACGCTTCCGGAAAATATTAATAAAGTTGTTCTTGTTGCAAGCGGTTCATCTTATAATTGCGCAAGATTTGCAGCAGACCTTTTTGGTAATGTTGCACAAATCGAGGCAAGAGCAATTTATTCAAGTGAATTTCTTCTGAAATCAGCTGTTCCTCATGCCGAAGATATTCTTTATGTTTTTATAACACAGTCAGGTGAAACGTCAGATACTAATAAAGCTCTTAATAAGGCTAAGCAATTCGGTGTTCAAACCCTTTGTGTTACAAATAAAAAAGATTCAACTATATGGCAGGCATCTGATTTTAAAATTGACTGTATGGCAGGTGAAGAAAAAAGTATTGCTGCTACTAAATCTCTTAGCGCACAGATGCTTTGTTTGAGTCTTATTATTCTTAAATACGCTCAGTTTAAGGGTATTGATATCACTAATCATCTTGCAAATCTGTCATCTTTGCCGGAAGTTCTTACGGATACTCTCGAGCATAAAGATTGCCTTGCAGATATGGCGGGATTTCTGTCAAAATTCCAAAATATAATAGTTGCTGCTGACGGTATTTCTTATGCTATAGCAAGAGAAGCCTGTTTGAAAATTAAGGAAACCTCTTACATCAATATTTCATCAAGTATTCTGGGTGAATTTATGCACGGGCATGTAGCTGTTTTGAATAATAAGGCTGCACTTTTGTATATTTCCGTTGATGATATGAGTTATACAGCAATCAAAAATCTGAATAAAATTATAGAAGAATATGACACTCCTATATGTGTTATAGGTCAATCAAATTCTCAGGTTGATACAAAATATGTTATAGGTGTTAATTATGAAAGCGAACTTGTAAAAAGTTTTGCGTGTGTTTTATTAATTCAGCTTCTTGCTCTGGAAATTGCGTATAAATTAAAACGAAATGTCGATAAGCCGCACGGATTAAATAAAGTCGTGCAATAAATAAAACTTGATAAATTTTGCGTGGTATAGTGAAATTATTAACGGTTATTCCTACATATAATGAGTGTGAAAATATAGAACCTCTTATTCTTAAAATTTTAGATGTTGTAAAAGGTAATATTTCTATACTTGTTGTTGACGATTCCTCTCCGGATGGCACCTCATTTATTGTTGAAAAATTGAGCAAAAAATATAACAATGTCCATCTGTTAATAAGACCTGCAAAATCAGGGCTAGCATCAGCTTATATTGAGGGGTTTCTGTGGGGAATTGATAACGGATTTGATACATTTCTTGAGATGGATGCTGATTTCTCACACAATCCTGAGTATATTCCGGAGATGATAGAAAAAATCCAGAACAACGATGTTGTTATAGGTTCAAGAATTGTAAAAGGCGGCGGATGTAAAAACAGAACTTTTTTGCGCGATGTGATAACCCGCGGCGGTTCTTTTTATTCCCGTTTAATTCTCAGCTGTCCGGTAAAAGACCTGACCGGCGGATTTAATATGTGGACTCTGGCGGCTTTGGAAAAAATTAATCTGAATTCAATTCTCTCAAAAGGTTATTGTTTTCAAATTGAGATGAAGTATAAGGCTTTTAAAAGCCAGTGCAAAATTGTTGAAATACCTATAATTTTTGAAGACCGCCGCGCAGGAAAATCAAAAATGAGTTCAGAAATATTTCTTGAGGCGTTGTTTGGAATTTTTAAAATCAGGAGTTCTAAATGAAAAAGTTTTGGTCTGTATTTTTAGTTTTTATAATGGCATTTTCTGTCCGTGTGTTTTTTATTCACCAGAAATCCGGTTTGCATGTCGATGAAGCTCTTGCTTATGTGATTTCATCGGGCAATAATTACGGCTGGACCAATAACTTTTTTGTAAATACCGAATATACCGGCTCTGAGATTGTGAATTTAACTATAGGGAACCCTCCCTCAGTTAAGGATGCTATCAAAGATGTTGCCTCAATGTATGTTGATAATCGTGATCATCCTTTGACTAATTTGTACTATTCTGCGCTGAGACTTTCTTCCTGCGGAGCGGAGGATTACGGGTTGAATAGTTTAATCAACCGCGGCTGTGCATTGAACCTGCTGTTTTTCTGTATATCTTTTTGCTATTTCTTTAAGCTGCTTCAGGTTTTGTTTAAGGAGGAAGATAAACAGAAATATATCCCGTTTGCGCTCTTGATTGCTTATATGAATACCGGTGCAATTTCAAATACGCTGTTTTTGCGTCCGTATCAGCTTCAGGAAACAATGTGCGTTGTTATGACGTACATATTTGTGCTTTTTTATAATGATATTAAGGAAAATAAATTTAATTTACACCCTAAAAAGTTTATACTTACAGCTTTTGTAATGTCACTGGTTACATTATCAGGATATTTCAGTTTGATTTACGAGGGGTTACTGGGGCTGGTGCTGCTTGCGATTTGTTTTAAACATAAGGCATACAAAGCTGCGGGTAGTCTTGTTGGGCTTTTTGTTTTAAATTTAATTTTTGCTAATTTATTATATCTCGGCTTTATCCTTGGATTTACTTCATACAGAGCTGCTGATGTCTATAGTGCGGGTGTTGATTTTATTTCTAATCTAAAACTTTCCGCGAGCCGGATTATAGTTCTTTTTACACATTATTTGTTTTATCCTGTTGTTTTGATTGCGGCTTTTATTTCTGCGTTTTTTGCAAAGAAAAAAGAGCGGAATAATTTACTATGGATTATTGTACTCTGTGCATTTGTCTGGAGTGCGGTTGTTATGTATCTCGCTCCGTATAAAATTTTGAGATATATTGTTCCTGTTTTTCCTTTATTGAGTTTAGTGCTGGCGGATTTTGTTCAGAAAATTAATTTCAAAGCTGTTTATTTTTATTCTTTTTTATATCTGTGGGCTGCAATTTTTGCATCAAGTTTGGATTACGGCGCACCCAGACCAGAAAAAATTATACCGTTTTCAGCCCCTGTTGAAAATGTTTTCAGGCGGACAGATGAACAGTTCGCTTACCGGTATAAGCCTGATTTGCCGGTGTTTATCAGTGAAGCAGAACCATGGACAGCGACAAATTTGTTCACTTATGTAAATCCATCGCAAAAATATAAATTTGTCGATTTTTCGTTCTTTGAACAAAAATTATACCCGAAAAATAGTTTTATAATCTACCCGAAAGAAAAATCTCTTCCGGAAGAAGAGACTTTTCTTAAACTTGATTGCGGTTTGTATTATAAATGTTTTGAAATAACTGACTAAGCCTTTGTGGTTTCAGATGTTTTATTGTCAGCTTTAGCTTTTCTTGTATGGTTGATTATTGCATCCGGAATAGAGCCTAAGCCTCTTCCGATAAGAGTTATTGCTGCAACTCCTGCGGCAAGTATTCCGTATGTTGCTGCTACTGCTTTATTTGCTTTTGCTATTCTTGCACCGGCCAGAGCTGCCCATAATTGTGCAAACCCTGTAGAGGCAACAACCGTACCGCCTATTAAACCTGCTGCAGTACCTATTCTTTTCCCGGTATTAGTCTTTTCATAAGTATTGCCCTTTTTCGTTTGGGCTAATCTTCCTGCAAATGAAACACTACTAACTTCCATTTTCTAAACCTTTCTATTTTTACGGGTAAATATATTAAGCCCTAAACATAAAATTTTTTGTCTATGTTCAGGTAAAATTTTTACAAAATTTTACAATTAAAATTGGTTTAAAAACCGGATATCGTTGTTGAAGAAAAGTCGAATGTCATCTATTGCATATTTGAGCATTGCAAGTCTTTCGACTCCCATGCCGAAAGCAAAGCCTGTATAAATTTCAGGGTCAATGCCGACGCCTCTTAATACGTTAGGGTCAACCATACCGCAGCCGAGAATTTCAAGCCAGCCTGTACCTGAACATGTTCTGCATCCTTTGCCTTCACACATAATACATTGAACATCAACTTCCGCAGACGGTTCTGTGAACGGGAAGAAGCTGTTTCTAAATCTTGTAGGACGACTTGCCCCGAAATATATTCTGATAAATTCGTTCAGTACCCCTTTCAAATCGCCGAAAGTTATGTCTTTATCTACATACAGGCCTTCAATTTGATGGAAGAAATTGTTTTTTCTTGCATTGATATTTTCGTTACGGTAAACTCTGCCGGGAGCAATAATTCTGATAGGCGGTTTTTGATCCTCCATAACGTGAATTTGCGCGCCTGATGTCTGGCTTCTCAATACAACATTTGGAGCCAGTTTTGTGTAGAATGTATCCTGTACATCTCTTGCCGGATGGTCTTTTGGAACATTCAACATGTCAAAGTTGAAGTATTCGGTTTCTACTTCCGGTGAATTTCTGTCAGGTGCTACAGAGAAACCCAGACTCTGGAATATTGAAACAATTTCGTTCGTTGTTGATGTCAGAGGGTGAACTTTCCCTGTCGGAATAAATTTCCCCGGGAGGGTTATATCTATTCTTTCTTTTTGTAATTTTTCATTGAGTTCTTTATGATAAAATTCATCGTGTTTTGCTTTTAAAGATGCTTCCAGTTTTTGTGTAATTTCATTGGCAAGTGAACCTACAATTCTTTTATCTTCATCAGATAAATTTTTAAGATTTTTTTTGATTTCGTTAAATTCACCTTTGCGGCTCAGATATTTACCTCTTATTTCTTCAATATCACTTATTGAAGCTGCCTTTGCCAGATCTTCATTTGCATTTTTGAAAATTGTTTCAAGTTGTTGTTTCATATTTCCCTCTATATTTACATAAACTGGTTGTAATTCTTCTCGTGTCCTATTGTGGAAGACGGTCCGTGACCGGGATATACTTTTATGTCGTCATCAAGGTTAAACAGAGTACCTTTTATGCTATTGAGCAATGTTTTGAAATTCCCTCCGTAAAGGTCTGTTCTTCCAACACTTTCTCTAAATAAAGTATCTCCCGAAAATAGTTTGTCGTCAATAAGATAGCAAACCCCGCCCTCGGAGTGTCCGGGGGTGTATATTGTTTTAATTTTTGTATTTCCAAACGGAAGCTCCTGACCGTCTTCAATCAGTTCATCGTATTCCGGAACTTCGACATCCTGTGTCATCCCGAACATTGCCATTATCTGTTTTATATTATCCAGCATGAAAACATCGCCTTTATTGATGTAAACTTTTGCCCCGAGAGCCTTTTTCATTTCGTTTACGCCGAGAACGTGGTCAAAATGCCCGTGGGTTAACAGAATATATTTGACATTTGCTCCTAGAGTTTTGACATCATCAAGAATTTCCTGTTTCATTTCGGAACAGTCAATTAATACTCCGTCTTTAGTTTCTTCATCAACGAGCAGGTAGTTATTTGCCTCAATAGGTCCTGCTATGTATTGTTTCAAAATCATAAAATTAGTTCCTTACAAGTGTAAAAATATTTTTACACATTTTAAATTCTTTTTCCGCATCTGCAAGTGGCAGCATATTAGGCCCGTCACATAACGCTTTGTCAGGCTCTGGGTGAATTTCAAAGAACAGACCGTTTGCGCCTGCTGCCATTGCGGCTCTTGCAAGTGTCGGCACAAATCTTCTGTCTCCGCCCGATGAACATCCGTTCGCACCCGGAAGCTGTACGCTGTGGGTTGCATCAAATATGACAGGGCAGCCAAAACTGCTCATAATAGGTATTGCTCTGAAATCTACAACGAGATTATTATATCCGAACGTTACCCCTCTGTCGGTTACGAGAATGTTTGGATTTCCGCTGTCTTCAACTTTTTTTATAAGACCTTTCATCTGTTCAGGTGCAAGAAATTGTCCTTTTTTTATATTCACGATTTTGCCTGTTTTGGCAGCCGCAACGAGAAGGTCTGTTTGTCTGCATAAAAATGCAGGGATTTGCAAAATATCTGCAACTTCACTTACCGGTGCAGCTTGCTCTGCGGAATGAATATCAGTTACAATCGGAATATTGTATTTCTCTTTAATTTCCGCTAAAATTTTCAATCCTTTTTTAAGCCCCGGACCTCTGTAGTTGTCCAGTGAGGAGCGGTTTGCCTTGTCAAAAGATGATTTGAATACAAAATTTATGTCTAATTTTGTCGTAATTTCTTTCAATGTTTTGGCGGTTTCTTCCATAATGTCCATACTTTCAATAACGCATGGACCTGCCAGAATAGTTAATTTATTTCCGCCTATTGTAAAATCTCTTAATTTTATTTCTCTCATAGTTATTATTATATTAAAAATATGCCTGAAATACAAATTATGTAATTTTATTCTTCAATCAGTTTGTATAAAGTAGGCGCTTCCTGAACGCTTACATTGTTTTCCGGTACACGCAGAACTTCTGCACGGACTGTTCTGTTAGCGTAAGTTATTTCTATAATGTCGCCGGTCTTAATTTGTTTTGACGGTTTTGCACTTTGACCGTTTACGCTGACTCTTCCCATGTCGGAAACTTCATTAGCTACGGTTCTTCTTTTTATTAATCTTGATACTTTTAAAAATTTATCTAATCTCAATTCTTTTCCTCTTATCGTTCATAGTGTATCATACTTTGTTAATTTATGGTATAATATTTTTGTTAAATTCAAATTTGGAGCTTTATTCGGAATGAAAAAATATATATTTCTTTTGGCATCAATAATTCTTTTTGCATTTATGTCACAATCTGCGGCTTTTGCAAGAGCAAAAGAAATAAGATTTGTTCAGGTTACGGATACTCATTATTCTACTGATAATAAATATTCCGAACAGGTGCTTAAAGCGACTGTTGAAGATATTAACAACCTTAATAACGTTTCGTTTGTCGTTTTTACCGGCGATAATATAAATAAACAAAATCCGGAATATCTTAAAAGATTTATACGTATAGTTAATAAATTGAAAGCTCCGTATTATATTACACTCGGAAACCACGACGTGTTCAGAAATAACGGGCTTTCTAAACAACAGTACATGGATATAGTCAAAAATTACAATTTATTATATCCGACTAAAAGAGTAAATTATGTTTTCAAAAAGAAAGGGTATGTTTTCATAATAGTAGACGGTTCAAAAGAAATTATTCCTAATAACAACGGATATTACAGAAAAGATACTCTGGAATGGCTTGATAAAAAACTTACTAAATACCATAGACATCCGGTGGTAATTTTGCAGCATTTCCCGCTTATTCCGCCTAAAGATATCAAATCATACCGCACATATCAGGCAGATGTTTATCTTGACTTGCTCAAAAAACATCATAATGTAATTGCTGTGATTGCCGGACATCACCATATAAACGGTGAAACTATGCAGGACGGAATTTATCACATTACTTCGCCAACGCTTTTGAACAATCCGCATCAGTATAAAATTATTGATATTTCAACTGTAAAAGGCTTTTCTTCTATGATTTATACACAGTTGAAAGATGTCGAGGTTGATGATTCTGGATTGTAATCTTGATTTTTATATAAAATACTATTATAATTAAAAAATAAAAGAGCTTATAATTTTAGAGGATTAAAATAATATAATGGATGACTCGGCAAATACCATATTTAACTTGTTTGTAATAGCGTTTCTGTTATTTTCAAACGGATTTTTTGTGGCTTCGGAATTTGCAATGGTAAAGGTCAGAAAGACCAGAATTGAACAGCTTGTTAATGAAGGCAATTACAATGCTAAAATTGCACTTGAAGCTTTAAAAGATTTAGATAAATTTATCGCTGCGGTACAACTTGGTGTGACTATATCAAGTATCGGCTTAGGTTGGGTCGGTGAGGGCACTCTTGCTCATATTATTGAGCCTGTATTTGCATTTATTCCGGGTGTCGGGCAGGATATTGCAACACATACGATGGCAGTATCTATCGCTTTTGCTTTAATTACGCTGCTCCACGTTGTAATTGGCGAATTAATTCCTAAATCTATTGCTCTTGAATTTACTGAAAAAACAACTCTTATAATTGCTAAACCAATGCAGATTATTACATTTGTCTTTAATCCTTTTATATGGATACTAAACGGTTTTGGCAACTGGTTGTTGAAATTATTCCATATCCCGCATACTCATAGAGGTTCTCTTGTTCACTCAACAGAGGAACTTGATATGCTTGTCAACGCAAGTTATGACGGCGGTGTGCTCAATGAAACCGAAAAAGATATTCTGCATAATGCTTTTAAATTTTCTGATTTAACTGCTAAGCAGGTCATGGTGCCTAGAACTGATATGGTTTGTATTTCTATAGACGCATCTATTGAAGATTTAAATAAACTTGCGGCTGAAAACCAATATACACGATATCCTGTTTATGAAGATGATATTGATCATATTACCGGTCTGGTTCATGTCAAGGATTTGTATTCACTTTCTCTCAAAAATGAAGAATGCCCTATAAGCCAGATTCAGAGAGAAATTCTTCTTGTTCCTGAAACTATTACAATGGATAATCTTATATTGGAATTCAAAAAACGCAAGGGTCAGATGGCAATTGTTATTGATGAATTTGGCGGTACATCAGGACTTATTACTCTTGAAGATGTCATGGAAGAGATTTTCGGAGAAGTTCAGGATGAATTTGATGAAGAAGAGGAAGAAGAAGATATTAAGGAAATCGCACCAAATACTTATGAAGCAAACGCTATGATGCGTATTGATGAAATTGCGGAATTCTTTAATATGGATGAAAAAACTTTTGATGATGAAGATGTTGATACAATCGGCGGTCTTGTATTGAAAGAACTCGGTCGTATTGCAGAAGTTAATGACAGCGCAACCTTAAACGGGCTGACTTTTATTGTAAAAGAAATAGACGGTGCAAGAATTACAAAATTAATTATTAAAAGAGAACAGCCGCCTGAAGAAGAAAAAGAAGAAACTCAAGATAATAATTAGTTTGCAGGCATGCTAAAAATCTTATGATTATTTGAAAAGATTTATTTGTCTTTTCAGGTATTGTGCTGATTTATATTTAGAAAGGTTTTCTATTGTTTTCTTCAGGTTTATGAAATTTGTACGCTTTACATGCATGTTTTCTCCTACATCGTCTTCAGTATTTTAGAAGTTTTTCCTCTTTTTAAATGATGTTAGTCACCGTATATTGTATAGAATAATAATATGTTAATTATTGAACAATATTTTGGGTAGATTAATGGATCAGAATTTTGATTTTACATCTTATAATAATATCAAACGTCTTCCAGCCGAAGAATTGGAAAAATTATGGCATGAGTATTTTGAAGACAAAAATAACAAAGCTTTAAGAGATACTCTTATTGTTCAATACATATATTTGATTCGATATGTAGTCGGTCGTGTAAAAGTTACTCTTCCTGCTACCATTTCTATAGAAGATATAGCAGGCTATGGTGTAGAGGGGCTTATCAATGCTGTCGAAAGATATTCTCCACAGAAAAATACGCGCTTTGAAACTTATGCGCTTATAAGAATCAGAGGTACAATTCTTGATAAAATCAGAGCGGAAGATTTTCTGCCAAGAAGTGTGAGAAAGAAGATTAAAGATATTAAAGATGCTCAGGAAACTCTTAAACAGGAATTAGGCAGAACTCCTACAACTTCCGAAGTTGCGGAATATCTTGATATGGATGTTGAAAAAATTAATCAGATTTTATCTGAAGATACAACTATGACTTCTATTTATGATAAACGCGGCAATGCCGATGACAGTGTCGAAATTATTGATACGATTGAAGATACTCATAAACTTACCCCGCATGAAGAAGTTGAAGAAAAAAATGTTAAAGTTGAACTTGAAAAGGCTCTTAAAAGACTTCCTGAAAGGGAACGAATTATAATGGTTTTGTATTATCAGGAAAACATGACCTTAAAAGAAATCGGTGCGACTATAAATATGTCAGAATCCCGCGTCTGCCAGCTTCATGCTCAAGGGATTATGAAGCTGAAAAATATTCTTAGCGAAACAAGAGCATCAAGACTGCGTCAAAGCATTATTGCCTAGTATTTTTTGCATAATCTAAGAATACAAAATCTATTCTGCTGTTTATATGCATTTTTTCATCAACGTTATCAACCGATGGCATGTATTCTCCAAATCCGAGTGAAAATAACCTTTTGGGCGAAATTTGTCCGTATTTGATAAAATATTTTGTGATATTTTCAGCTCTTAGAAGAGAAAGTTCCCACTCTGTTTCATAAGGCTTTCCGTCAAAATCATTCTGTTCTGTATGCCCCTCAATGACACAGCGGCTTTCTGTTTGTTTTAATGCAAGCAGAATATCATTTAATACGGGTAGACCTGAGTATTTTATTTTTGTGCTTCCCTCGTTAAATAAATATTTTTCATCTATACTGACAATAAGTCCGCGCGGAACTCTTGTAAATTCCATTATATCAAGGTGCTTTGCATTTTGCCTCAAAAAATCTTCTATAAGTACGGAATTTTCCGTGTAATTTTTTTCAATGGTTATTGTCCGCAAGTCTGTGTAGGCAGTTTGAGTTATGCATATTATAAGCAGCAAAAAAATTTTGATAAAATTCTTCAACTTATGCACCTCAAATTTAACAATATACCTTAAAGTATTATTGCCTGATTAAAGATTTATAACCATTACCTGACAAGTTATGGTTTCAAGATAGATAGTACATAGTTGTCATTAAAATATTTATTGGCGCATTTTTGTATTTGTTCCGGCGTAACGTTTTTGAGTTTTTGTTTTGTCCGTTCATTAAAATCAAACCCCAGTCCAAGCACTGCATAATGTGCAGACAGAGTTGCCTGCTGATTATTGTTTTCCTGTAAAAATGCCCATTTCCCCAGAATGTTATTTCTTGCATTATCAATTTCTTCAATGCTTACAGGAGTATTTTTAATTTTATCAATTTCTTCTTTAAAACCTTTAAGGGATACTTCAATATTTTTAGGTTCGGTTGCTATATAAATAGAAAAGTTTGCCGCAAGTGCAAGCGTTTCATAAGAACTTCTAACAACATAAGCCAGCCCTTTCTTATCTCTGAGTTCTAAAAATAATCTTGAAGATAGTCCGCTTGCCCCGAGAATTATATTTAATAGTATAAGTGCAGGATAATCTTCGCTTTCAAATGTCGGAACAAACCAGCCCTGTACTATATGAGCCTGATTAAGATCCGGTTTAATTATTTCCGGTTCTTTTTTATGCTCAAGTGCAGGGACTTTTGATACTTTTTTTTCATCTCTGGAGTTTTCAATATCTCCGAGCATTGAATTAACTTTATTGAAAACTTCATCATAAGGTAAATCACCGACAAAGGATATTACTTTTTTACTGTTTGATATAATTTTCTTATACCCGTTAATAACGTCATCCTGAGTTATCTTATCAAGATTTTCAAGAATTTTAGTGAACGTATGCCCGTAGTAGTGACCGTCATATAAATTTTTATAATAATTTTCAAGGACTTTTGTTCTTGAAGAGTCAAGTTCTGCAATGATTTCACCGCGCATTTTCTGTATTTCTTTATTGAAATCTTCAAAAGTCACATTTTTAACAATATCCGCAAGAATTTCAACAGCTTTCGAAAAATCTTCATTCAAAGAAACAAATTTAAATCTCAGATAATCGTGTTTTAATTCAACCGTTAATTCAATTGCATATTTGTCCAGTTCTTCGGCAAGCTGTTCTGCCGTATAAGTTGTTGTCCCCTGCATTGATAACCGGCTCATAAGAGAGTATACACCGGGGATATTTTCAGGTTCATTAATAGAAAAATTTAAACAAAGCGCCGCTCTTGGCGTATCCGCATTTTGTTTGTATGAAAAAGCAATGTTATTATCCAGATTTGCAATTTTTATTCCCATATAAGTCTATCTCTCCCGATTATCAAATTCTAACGTCATCTTATCATATCAGTGGAAAAAATACAAACTTTTTAAATATCAGGAATAAATTGACTTTTTGAAAAACATCATTAAATAGAAAAACAGAAGTCATACAAATGGATGAATTTCAGGGAAAATATTAATCTCCAAACATAATTCTGCCGTTTGTACGATTAGGAAAGTAGTAAGAGGTATTGCTATGAAGATAAACGGCGGAATACGATATGTTGAAAAAGGTATAACGGCATCCCTTAGGGCGATGCATGTCCAGACTGAACTTATCGGTATGACAAATGAAAACATAAACGGGTTTGATAAAATAGGTTATCAACGAAAAGAGCCTGTTGTATCTTCATTGACAGAATTTATAGGTGTTCACGGGCTTTCACAAACGGTTGATGACAAAGTCGGACGGATTGCCCTTTCAGAAAATCCTCTTGATCTGGCAATTGCAACTAAAGGCTACTTCCAAACCCAGACACCTGATGGTGTAAAATTGACAAGGGATGGTCGTTTTAAGATTGACAAAGAAGGGTATCTTCTTACTTTAGAAGACCATAATGTACTTGCCAATACTGGTATGCCGATTAAGCTGCCGTTTGTTCCCGAAAAGCTTTCTGATATAAAAGTCAGTGAAAACGGATTGGTCAGCGTCCTGAATCTTGAAAACGGTAAACTGGAAAAAGCCGGCTACATCGGAGTCGTTGATAGCAACGGAATGCTATTGATGGAGCCACAGGTTAAGCAGGGATACAACGAATATTCAAACGTAGCACTGCAGAATGAATTCATCGGAATGATGCCTATTATCAGAAATTTTGAAGCCAACAGGCAGATTTTTATGATTCAAAACCAGAATCTGCAAAAAGTAATATCCCAACTCGGCTCAGTATCATAATCTTTGAAAAAATGAGGTATTAAATTATGTACAGTATGCAAGGAATAGTCAGAAGAAGCATAGATAACGCAATCAACCAGTTTGAAAGACTCGGACAGGTTGGTAACAATCTTGCCAACTTTAATACAAGAGGTTACAAGACCATAAATTTTGAACAAATGCTTCATGAGGACGGTTATCTGACAGGTGCAGTGAGAACAGATTACAAACAGGGTTCAATTCAGATAACAAGTAATCCTTATGATGTTGCGGTTGACGGTGTCGGCTTTATTCCTGTATTCTCTCCGTCAGGCGAAGTCGCATATACACGTGACGGTGCTTTTAAACAGGGGCGTGACGGCTATCTTGTAACAAACGATGATTGGATTGTCGGCAACGGGATAAAAATTCCTACGAACTGTTATAAGTTTGATATAAAGCCTAACGGTGATGTCATAGCCTACAGTGCGGTTGATGATGCCAATCCAAAGCTTTTGGGTAATATTCCGCTTGTAAGATTTGAAAATCCGCAGGGGCTGGAACAATATGGCAGAAATAAGCTTATTCCTACAGAAGAAGCAGGTAAAGCTATTCTGGTAAAAAATCATGACTGTTTCCGCCAAAACAATCTGGAAAACTCAAACACCAGTATTTATAACGGAGTAACGGATATGTTACGACTGAATGCTTCAATGCTGGCAAGTACAAGAATGATAAAAGTTGTCGATGATATGTACAACAAAGCAATTAACATCAGAGAATAATTTACGGAGGTTTAGAAAAAAGTGTTTACGTCATTGGATAATATGGGTAAAGTTACCTTAATGATGGATTTAATATCCCAAAGGCAAAGAGCTCTTGGGGCTAACCTTGCAAACGTGGATACTCCTGGGTACGTCAGACGTGATATAAATTTCGGGGACTATCTAAACTCTATGAACAGCCCTCTGGAAACTAAACTTTCAGAAGCTCTCGGGCCGTCCGGCGTAATAGAAGAAAGACGTTATGAAGAAATTGATCCTGCGCAGGAGTTAATGAAAATTCAACAGAACTCTATATTATACACAATGGCTACACGCAGAATGTCAAACATCGTAACAGAGATGAAAACTGTAATAAACGTAGGTAAATAATAAATAGCAAATAATAGACAGGAGCAAAACAATGTCAATAATGGAATCAATGAATATCGGATCAAATGCCTTGAAAGCGCACGGGCTTCGTCTTGATATTCACGCAAAGAACATAGCAAACGTAGATACTCCGAATTATGTAAGAAGAATTCCTGTATTGAACGCAACAGAAGATATTTCTTTTCATGGCTTAATGAATGCAATGAAAGAGGATGTATTTGGTGTCGGGACGCTTCCTTACCTGCAGGGTGGAGTTGTATTCAATGGCTGTGTAGAAGATCCGACATTGGGTGATAAAATTTATAAACCTGGGCATCCGGATGCAGATGCAGAGGGGTATATCAGAGCCTCAAACGTAAATGCGATGGTTGATATGGCAGATGCTATAATGGCACAAAGGGCTTATGAGGCAAACCTTGCGGTAATTAACATATCAAAGTCAATGGCACAGCGTGCCCTTGAAATAGGTAAATAGGGAAATATTGAGTAAAACCGTGTAAAAACCGTCGTAAAGACTTACGGCGGTTTTAATTTTCGGACTTATAATAAATTCCTTAAATTAGTATTTACACAAAAAAACTTTTATGTTAGGATTTTTGAGTGACAATTTAATGTCGGTGTGGCAAGGACTCCGTTTTTTTGATTAAGTATCAAAAAATGGAGGGTACGAGCAAAGCAAGTACATCTACCACAAGTAGACAAAGATAATAGTGACAATTAAATAATTTT
>CALUTF010000012.1 GCA_944323595.1 Candidatus Gastranaerophilales bacterium
TAACTGGGCGATACGTGACTCGAACACGTGACCCTCACAACGTCAATGTGATGCGCTACCAACTGCGCTAATCGCCCATGTAATAAAAAATGTAGTTAAATTGTTTGGCTTAGCTTGTTGGCAGCCTGCGCTACCGTACCTCTCCTCAAATATGACATTAAGTCATATTCTCGTCGGCAGAGTGCTAATCGCCTGTATAAAAATATTAAATTGTCAAAATCAGCTTGTTGGCAGCCTGCGCTACCGTACCTCTCCTCAAATATGACATTAAGTCATATTTTCGTCGGCAGAGTGCTAATCGCCCATAAAAATATTAAGTTGTCAATTTTACATAGCGCTTCGCGCAGTTGTTTATGTAGGTTGGGTTTACCAACCCAACAGTAAAATTTTAGCCTTGCTTTTTACTGAAATGAGCCATTAACTTACCGATTCCGTTGCGCATTTTTATGAAAGGATTTGAATTATGCGGCTTTTCTGATGAAATAAATTTATCAGCGGTATTATCAGCTTTAGGCAATATTCTTACAGATTCTACAGGCTTTTTATATGTAAGAGGTTTGATGGCTTTATCTATTGTAGAAACAGGATTATCTGATATACCAAAAATTTTACCCACTTATTACCTCCTAATATAAAAAAGGCGACACCCGGATTCGAACCGGGGGTAAAAGCTTTGCAGGCTTCTGCCTTACCACTTGGCCATGTCGCCATCCTCGTTACTCTATCATAAAAAAGACATACTGTAATGTCAAGGTATTCCATTGGGGACTTATATACAACTTTACACCAAATACACTCAAAATATAGGTATAATGTCATTCCGAACTTAGTAGTAAGACCCTGAAACAAGTTCATGGTGACATTTTAACCTTTTTTAGTGAAAATGCGATATAAATCCCTTCTATTGCTCAAAATCAAAGAGCTCTTTAATCGGAACTTCAAGGGCATTAGAGATTTTTATCAATGTTTTTAGCCCAGGCTTATTTATATTGGCTTCGATTTTACAGAGATAATCCAAACTTATCCCGCTTATTTCCGCCAGTTTTTCCTGTGTTAAACGAGCGTTTTCTCTTAGCGTTTTTATTCGTTTCCCCAATTTATTGTAAAGTTCATTTTCGTTCATTTGACTAATCTTACTGGAAATGTTAATATAATTTTACTGGTAAATATCCAGTAAAGGTGGGTGATTTTGAAAAAAGCTTTTACTTTGGCAGAAGTATTAATAACCCTTGGAGTTCTCGGTGTGGTTGCGGCGATGGTTATGCCTACGTTGATGTCAGAATTTCAGGAGAGGGTTTGGATTACACGCTTAAAGCATACTGCTGCGGTATTATCGCAGGCTTATTTAATGGCTTCAAAAGATTACGGTGTTTCTGCGGAATGGAATCATAACGGCAGTGATGAAGAACGTGCTGAGCGCTATTATAATTATTTGAAAGATTATATACAAAAACCTCTTATTTCTGATAAAAGATTTAACTACCAAATTAAAGAGTTAAGTGGTGACGGAAATTTTGCTCCAGGTATGAATAGTTCTTCAAATTATGGTTTTGTTTTAAACAACGGAACAATAATTTCTATTATGAAAACTGCATCTAACGGACAGGGAGAGGATGCTGAAAACGGGCATGAATATGGTGAAAACCATTATTTTGTTGGTTTGGTAGTTGATGTAAATGGTCAGCAAAAACCAAATGTTTTAGGTAAAGATGTCTTCCTTTTATTTTTAGAACCTAATAAAGTTGTTGTTGAGGGATATGACCTCTGGTGGGTAACACGCCGTTCTTGTTCTACGACAGAACACGATGCCTGGTGGGCAGGAGGTGCTTGCGCAACCTGGGTTTTAAAAATGGGCAATATGGATTATCTGCATAGAGAACTTACTACAGAAGAGTGGGATAGCATTAAAGTAGGTAATTAGTTATTACATGTTTTTATAATCAAAAAATAAACCGTCAATTATAAAATTGACGGTTTATTTTATCAAATGGCTTTAATCTTTAAGCTATTTATTTTTTAGATGTTGAATAGTAATCTCTAACTACACCGTTGAATGCGTCGATGTAAATAGCTTTGATATCTTCCATAAGCGGATATGCAGGGTTTGCACCTGTGCATTGGTCGTCGAATGCTAATTCAACCATTTCGTCCAATTTAGCGTTGAAGTCAGCTTCTTTTACGCCAAAGTCTTTGATTGAATTTGGAAGATTGATAGCGTGCATTAACTTGTCAATAGCTTCAATCAGCAATTCAACTTTTTCGTCATCATTTTTGCCGCCTAAGCCAAGTTCATCTGCAATTTGACCGTATTTAGCTTTTGCATTAGGGAACTTGTATTGCGGGAAGATACATTGTTTTTTCGGACAATCAACAGCGTTGTATTTGATTACCTGTCTGATTAACAATGCGTTAGCAACACCGTGAGGTACATTGAACATTGCACCTAATTTGTGTGCCATTGAGTGGCATAATCCTAAGAATGAGTTTGCAAATGCCATACCTGCAATTGTTGCAGCATAGTGCATTTTTTCTCTTGCTATAGGATCGTTTGCACCTTCAGTCCAAGATCTTTCAAGGTATCTGAATACAAGCTTTGTAGCTTCCAAAGCATTTGAATTTGTGAAGTTTGTAGCCATAGCTGAAACGTAAGCTTCAAGAGAGTGAACAAGTGCGTCAATACCTGATGCAGCGGTCAATCCTTTAGGCATACCGTCTACAAAGTTCGGGTCAATGATTGCCATATTAGGTGTTAATGCGTAATCAGCGATTGCGTATTTAACGTGTGTTTCGTCATCTGTGATGATTGCAAACGGTGTAACTTCTGAACCTGTACCTGAAGTTGTAGGAATTGCAACCATTGTTGCTTTTTTGCCCAAGTCAGGAATTCTGCAGATTCTCTTTCTGATATCCATAAATCTCATAGAGATATCTTCGAATACAGTGTCAGGTTGTTCATACATTAACCACATAATCTTAGCAGCATCCATCGGAGAACCTCCGCCTAATGAGATGATTACATCAGGTTCGTAAGGTCTGATGATTTCCATTGCCTGATTGATAGTAGACAAAGTTGGATCCGGTTTTACATCAAAGAAGATTTGGTGATCAATACCGATTTCATCCAATACGTTAACGATGCTGTCTACGGCGCCGGAATTGAACAGGAATCTGTCAGTTACAATAAAGGCACGTTTTTTGCCTTCAAGTTCACGGAGTGCAAGGTCAACAGCACCTCTTTTGAAGTAAACTTTCGGCGGAACTTTAAACCAGAGCATATTTTCTCTCCTTTCTGCAACTGTTTTGTAGTTTAATAAGTTTTCAACTCCGATGTTACCGGATATAGCGTTTTTACCCCATGAGCCGCAGCCGAGAGATAATGACGGTTCAAGTTTGAAGTTGTATAAGTCACCGATACCGCCCTGTGCAGATGGAGAGTTAATCAATACTCTGCAGGCAGGCATTTTTTCAGCAAATTTGTCAACTCTTTCCTGACGACGTGTATCTGTATAAAGGTCTGCAGAGTGACCTGCACCGCCTTTAGAAACAAGTTCGTAAGTCATTTCTGTTGCTTCATCAAAGTCTTTTGCTTTATACATAGTTAAAATCGGTGATAATTTTTCTCTTGAGAACGGATCTTCCCAATCTACTGATGGTCTTTCTGCAAGAAGAATTTTTGCTGTTGCCGGAACTTCAAATCCTGCTAATTCAGCGATTTTGTGTGCCGGTTGGCCTACGATTGCAGGGTGAGCAGTTCCTCTTTTCGGATCAATGAACGGAAGATCTATCAATTTCTTTTCGTCATTTTTATTTAAAAGATATGCACCTCTGTAGATGAATTCTTTTTTAACTTCTTCGTAAACTTTGTCTACAACGATAACTGATTGTTCTGAAGCACAAATCATACCGTTATCAAATGTTTTTGACATAAGAATTGAAGAAACAGCCATTTTGATATCTGCAGTTTCATCAATAACTGCTGCTGCGTTACCAGGACCTACGCCCAATGCAGGGTTTCCTGATGAATATGCTGCTGTAACCATTCCAGGACCGCCTGTTGCTAAGATACATGCAATTGATTTGTGTTTCATTAACTGGTTAGATAATTCAATTGACGGAACATCAATCCAGCCGATAATATCTTCAGGTGCACCTGCTTTTACTGCAGCTTCCAAAACTAATTTTGCAGCGGCTATTGTGCATTTTGTTGCTCTAGGGTGCGGTGAAAAGATGATTGCGTTTCTTGTTTTTAATGCAATCAATGACTTAAAGATTGCAGTTGATGTAGGGTTTGTTGTAGGGATGATACCTGCAATTACGCCTAAAGGTTCTGCAACTACTTTAATACCGTTGGTTCTGTCTTCTTTAATAATACCGCAGGTTTTTGCGTTTTTGTGTTTGTTGTAGATGTATTCAGAAGCAAAGTGGTTTTTAATAATTTTATCTTCCAGTACACCCATACCTGTTTCTTCAACAGCCATTCTTGCTAAAGGAATACGGGCTTTGTCTGCTGCAGTTGCTGCTGCTTTGAAGATTGCATCCACTTGTTCCTGAGTAAATGTTGAGTAAATTTTTTGAGCTTTCTTAACTCTTTCAATAAGCAATTCCAATTGCTCTGCGTTGTCAACCAGACTTGACTTGTTTAAAGTCTGTTCAAGGCTTTCAACGGTCTTTTTGCTTTTTGTTGCCATAGTGTTTTATCTCCTTTATTAAAAACAAATCATCTTTTTCTTTTCGTGATTTATTTCACAATTACATTTTAAAACAAAGAAGAATAAAAATCAAGTGTATCTGATACAATCTTTATCTAATTTTAATATTATACATTAAATGGATGAAACTTTTGGGGGATAAGGATTGTATAATATTTTATATGTGCAGTTTATCTGAAAAATTTGCAAATTTATTTTTAGCTATGAGAGAAAGAATGCTTGCAAAAAAGTTGAGCAAAACTTTTGGCAGTTCTTTTCAAAACAAAACAAGCAAGACTATTCTTTCCGGTATGGAAACTATGACATTGAGCGCTGAAACCGATAAAAAAAGGGAGCAGGTGCTCAATAGTGTTACGGAAATTATGATTTCCGCCAAGAATAATCCCCAAAAAATGCTTGACTATATAAAAAGCACCGGTACAAAGGTTTATGTTATAAAAAATAACTCAAAACTTTTGAAAAATCTGGGCGAAGAGGATGGTTTTATTCTTCCTGCAGACGGGATTAAGGCTGTTACTTTGAACTTGGCTCTGAATAATGCATTTAGTTTCAAAACACCGGCTATGTTTGTATTTAGAGAAGAAATGCTTGACGAATACTATATTTTGCAGCAATTTTATAAATGGTTTTCTTACAGGAGCGGACTTCCGGGATTTGATACCCGAACTCAGAATATATTTAAGAAGTATATGACTAAAGGTTATGATATTTCAAAGCTGACTCTGGAGGAAACTCTTATGCTTCAAGAGGCTGTAGCGCGGGATACAGAGGCTACGGATTTTGCAATAGAAGTTGCAAGACTGCGTGACGGCGGGCGTAATGTGCTTAATAAAATGCAAAAAGACGGCGGTGCCAGTATTTAATAAAAATGCTTATATATAAAAGCCACTCTTAATTTTTAAGAATGGCTTATCATAAAATAGTTTACTTAGATTTGTATATGGATAAGTATTTTAGGGGTAAATGTTGGTTTACTGTTTTTGGGGGCTGACTTAAAAAACGTTATGCAACATAGTCAACGTGTTGTTTTGAGTTATTGTTGTCAGCATTATTTTTGTTTGGTGTAAATAAGATATTATAAGTCTTGACAAATTTGTAAGCTAAAGCAGGAATCATACTTGATTGTACAGCATCAGCTTTTGTTGATCTTTCAAATTCTTTTTGAAAGTTTATGCCTGCATTAGGATTTTGCAAAGGCAAAATCGCTACGTTAGATTTAATATCATTTACACGGTTTTCTTTAAAAGAAATATTATTATTTGTATTAATTGCGTTTATTTTCATTTTAATCCCTCCTTTGAGGCTTGTTATTAAGTGTTTAATTAACACTTCATCTTACACATTCACTATAAACTATAATAAATAATTTGTCAACCCTTATTGTGAATATTTGTTAAGAATGTTTCAATGTCTTGAAATATAAGGGTTTTGCCATAAAGTGGAAGATGTACACTTATTCTTTGATTATAGTGATTTTTTATTAATTTATAAATTGCCCATGCTTCTAATTTTTATTTTTTTTATTACCCAAGTGGGTAATTGTTTATTAAAAGTGTTTTTGATTACATGTAAATATCGAAAGTTTCAATACTTCCAACAATACTTAATTCCAACGGGGACAATAGTTTCCCCTGTTTTTTTGTCTGAAAAATATACTACAAGAATAGTGTATTAATAGTGTATTTTGTACGTTTATTTTTTAGCACAATATTTGATATCGTTTGTGTAAGTATTTTTCATAAAAAAGCATGCTGCAAATTAGTTAATGATTTTTATTTTGCATACGGCTTTTTTAGCCAATTCGGTGTGTAGTTGCACTGGCAGGATAGATGTCCATATACTTTCGTTATTTCTCTATTTATGGCTTTTTAAGTTTGTATCATCTGATGCAGGTATTAATTCTTGTGCCGGTTGAGGAGGTGAATTCAGCCCCAGTGCTTCTAGAAGTTTAAAATAAGTATTGAGTCCGAGCATACTGCAATCAAGAGTTTCACGTTTATTGGTAATCTGGTTTGTTATAAAAAGATTACAATCGCTGTCAGATCCTATTGATTCAAATTGTGTTTTTATATAAGAATCAAAGACTACACTTTTCAAATAATACTTCCGTTTCAGTTTATTCAGGCAGAATACCTGCATGGTTTCATTATCCAGACGGATTGTGATGTTGTTGCTGGTAAAACTTGAAAACAGCCAGAAAAGTGCTGCCAATGTGCTTATCCCGAATATTATTGCGTTATTGTCCGTGAATAATCTGATTACGATTGATAAAAATGCCCCTGCACATATAGAATATATTACGAGTTTTGTTTTCGTAAATATATTACTTTTAAATATTTTCACTAAGTTCTCCCTAAACGTTAGGCAAATCACCTTTTACTTCTGCTATTTCATCGCTTTCCAGCTGAAATTCTTTATGAAGTGCTGCCACAGCACGCTTTGCGTCTTCTTTATCCACAAGGCAGCTTATTTTGATTTCACTTGTTGAAATCATGCGGATGTTGACATTGAGTTTTGCCAGAGTTTCAAACATTGTAGATGCGATACCGGGTCTGTCAATCATACCGGCGCCTACAATTGAAACTTTTGCAATATTCTCATCTATTTTAATATCTCCGGCTTTCAATTCTCCTTTCAAATCTTCCAGAGCTTTTTTTGTTTTTTCAAGGTCTGCACTGTCGATAGTGAAAGCGATATCGTTTGTATTAGAAATTTTTCTTGCGTATGATTGGATAATCATATCAACGGAGATTCCTTCCTGAGCCAGTTTGCCAAAAATCATTGCTGCCTGCCCCGGAGTATCCGGAACATCGCAAACGACGATTCTTGCCTGTGACAAATCTGCCGCAACCCCTGCGACCGGTTTATAAATTTCCATCTTGTCAACTCCCAATATTAAAGTACCTAAATTATCTGTTTTAAAACTGCTGCGTACCCGTAGCGGAACGTTGAATTGTTTTGCTGTTTCTACGCTTCTCGGGTGAAGTACATTAGCCCCTGCGTGAGCAAGTTCCAGCATTTCTTCGTATGAAATTTCATTAAGTCTGGATGCATTTGGAACAACACGCGGGTCTGTTGTATAAACACCTTCTACATCAGTGTAAATATCGCAGCGTTCTGCATTTAATGCTGCAGCAAGCGCAACGGCTGAAGTATCCGAACCGCCTCTGCCGAGCGTTGTGATTTCGCCATCGGGAGTTACCCCTTGAAAACCTGCTACAACTATTATTTTACCTTCCTGAAGATTTTTTTTCAGTTTATCTGTTTTTATATCAATAATTCGTGCTTTTGAGTGGACATTTTCTGTTACTATACCAATTTGCATTGCGTTGAAGCTTACCGCATCATATCCTGCTGCCTGTATAGCCATGGCAAGTAATGCTATTGAAACACCTTCACCTGTAGAAAGAAGCATGTCCATCTCACGGCTTGACGGATTGGGGCTTAAATCTTTTGCCATTTTGACAAGATAATCTGTCGTGTGACCCATCGCAGATACAACTACAACTACATCATTCCCGTTCTTTTTTTCTTTGATTACTGTTTGGGCAACGTTTTTAATTTTTTCCGTATCTGCAACAGATGTGCCGCCAAACTTTTGTACAATAACTTTTCTCAAGATTATTCGCTTTCTTTAAAGGTTTTTAATAAGTTTTCCAGTTCTTCTTTTTCTTTGTAATATTTGAAACCGGTATCACTTATTTGGATTATTTTTTCTGCAAGAGCTACAGTTTCTTTTATATTATATTCACAAACGTTTTCTTTGACAAGTATATAGCTCACAAAAAATTGTAAATTTAACACTTCTAAATCTTTGTCATATATTTTAACAATTTTTCTGAGTTTTCTTTGTGCTTCAGCATACTCTTCACAGGCGATTAAAAACCTTGCGTAATCTATGCCGGCGGTCATAAAATACGGATTAAGATTCATAGATTTTTCATAGAAATCAATTGCTTTTGAATTATTCTTTTTAAATTCATTTATTTTTGCCTGATAGTATGCGATTAAGAATTCAAGATCTTCCGTTTCAAGTTTTCGGAAACTTGAAAGCGCAGTGTCGAAATTACCGTTGTTAAATTCTCTTATGGCACGGCACAAATCAATAATATCTGTGTCAGCGCCTCCATTTAGAGCCATTTGTATTAAAACTTCATCGTCATTGTGCTTTATCATTCTGACTAATGCTAAATAAGCCATGCTTTCTGCGTTTTCGCCGTCATATCCAAGCGCTTTTACGAATTTTTTTTCTGCGTCATCGAGATTTGTAAATTTAATGAGCGCTTTTCCCCATTCCGTGTACAGGTTGGAGTTATTTAATTCTCTTTTTGCGGCTGTTGAATACATTTCCAGCGCCTTATCTCTGTCGCATTCTATTGTATACAGCTTACCCAGCAGCAAATACGACGGGAGCATGTTCTTATTGAATTCCAGTGATTTCAGGGCATAGTGCTTTGCATTTTTGTAATCTTTTTTTAAAAATTTCAGGTTAGCAAACTCGTAAGTATTAGTTTCGTTTGGGCAGACATTTGCAAGAAATGTCAATTTAGCTTCTGCGTCTTTGTGTTCACCGAGTTTAATTTCGCATACGGCAGCCAGAAATATTGCAGTAAAATTATATTTGTTAATTCTTGAGGCTGTGACAAATTTTTCGCGTGCGGCATCGTATTTTTTTTGTTTCATAAGCGCCATGCCCCAGCCTGTGAATGTATCGGAATTTGCCGGCGCAATTTTGTCGGAATTTTCAAAAGATTGTTCGGCCTCTTCGTAATCGTGGCATGACATCTGCGCAAATCCCAGCTTTTGCCAGATATTTTTATCGGTATAACATATTTGGGCGGATTTTTTGTATGCATCTACGGCTTTTGAATGCTCATGTTTTTTGTCATAGATAATTCCGAGGTATTTGTACACAAGAGGGTCTTTTTCCGTAATATTAAGAGCCTCAAGAAGTACTGTTTCCGCCTCATCAATTTTATTTTCTTCCAGAAATTTTTTTGCCCTGTTTACATACGCTACTGATGGCAGCGATTGGATTATGGTAGACTCTTTGTACCTGTCAATTGATAAGTTAAGATTTTTTATATATTCAATTATTTTTTTTAACCTGTTAAACAATCCACAACCTCTCTGAATGCACCGTTGCCGCCATCATTATTTGTTATTTGAATCCCTTTAATTTTTTTTACTTTAGAAACAGCATGCGGCACTGTTATTTTATATTTTGCATATTCCATGCATTCTATATCATTAATATCATCACCTATATAAACGTATTCATTCTGGTTTAAGTTATATTTTTCTACGATTGATTTAAGAACATTAATTTTAATTCTGATATCCTGATGAACCTCATCTATCAGAAACTTTCTTGCAAGCGTGTCAATCGCGGCATTTTGTTCGCCGGATATAATACCTATTTTAAAGTTACTTTTTTTCAGAATAGAAAACGCCATAACATCTTTAAAATTAATTTTTCTTGCCATAGAAAAGTCGTCATGGATATATACGCAGTTGTCTGTAATAATTCCGTCAAAATCAGTTATAACCATTTTGATAGTGTTTGGCAGTTTAATCTTTTTCACCATAATACTCCGCGTCATCAGTTTAATGTATTAACAAAGAATTTCGTATTTGATATAATTTTAACATGAAATCCGTCTAAAAAAAAGGTCATAGATTTATATGCTGTGGTATTTGCTAAACATTGGTATTATAATAGTTTTCATCGGTTTGTTCCTGATAACCCGCAACACAAATAAGCGGTGGTCAAAGATTAATGATTATCTGGGAATGGTTACAAATACTGTTGATTCCGTTCGTTACGGGAATCTTTCCACCAAAATTGAGCAAATCCACCACCCTACATATCAGAATGTAACAGACAGTATTAACCGGATGGTTGAGACCTTAAATGACAGAGAGCACATGATTGTTGAATATCAGACAGAACTGATGAGGCAGAACAAGCTTTTGGAATCTGTTATTAATTCGCTTTCCGACGGCATTTTAATTGTTAATGACAAGGGTGCAATTCTGCGTGCTACTCCAAAAATTTCCTCATGGTTCGGAGTCAAGGGGGCGGAACTTTTAGGGAAGAATATATTTGATTACATAAAAATAGACGGGGATTATTCATTTGATAAGCTTAATAATGTTGATATTTTCATAATACATACTCCGACAAATAATTTTGTGGCAAACTCAAGACGGCTTACTCTGGAGGATAAAAAACGTTTTGTTTTTATTATTAAAGATGTCACAAACGAACGCGAGATTGAAAAATTAAAGGAAGATTTTGTTGCAACACTTACACATGATTTGAAAGTACCTATAGTAGCCGAGTCAAATATTATTAACTTTCTTCTGGAGGGGCGCTTTGGAGAGATTAATGAAAAGCAGGATGTCGCCCTGAAAAACATGAAAGCATCCAATCAGGAGCTTGTAGAACTTGTTCAGATTTTGCTTGAGACCTATAAGATAAAAGAAACCGGTATAAAACTTTTAAAAGAAAATATCAAGCTAAATCAATTTATAACACAAATAGTGGAAGAAGTTCAGCCAATAGCTGAAAATTCCGGCATGCGTATTAATTTTCAGCCGGAGCGTGATATCAAGGTAGTAGCAGATCCGCTGCAGCTTGAACGTGTTATAAAAAATCTTATATCAAATGCGATTTCCCACAGTAATACAAAAGAGAATATCGATATCAAAACAGGAGAGATTCCGGGATATATAACCATTTCAGTTATAGATTACGGGCAGGGAATACCTGAGAAAGAGTTAAAGTTAATATTTAACAAATATTATTCTGCGGCAAAAAAATTCCGAAAGATAGGCACTGGTTTAGGGCTGTATCTTTCACAGCAGATAGTCAAATCTCATAACGGAGAGATTACTGTTACCAGCGAAGAAAATGTGCGTACTGAATTCTGCGTAAAGCTCCCTGTCTAACTGCAAACGAAACGTTTGGCAAACGTGGCGTTTGCATCAACACGGCTCCTCAACTTTCAAAAAGTCGCCTTTTAAAGATGTTCAAGAAATTTTGAATATCTTTGTAACAGGCGGCTTTTGCAGAAACTGTACTCCCCCTCTCCTAAGTAGGAGAGGGGAAAGGGGTGAGGTATGACATTCCACAAGCTAAGCAATGTAGGTCGGATTTACTAATCCGACAAAAAATAGTGTCGCAGCGGAGTATACCCCCTCACCCTACCCCTGTCTTGGATTTGCTCCACGCTCACGGAGACTCGACAAAAAGCCTGCGGCTTAGCTGTCTCGTTCCGTTCGCTATCCGGACTTACTCCGTATCGTCCGTCCGCAAATCCGCTCTCCCCACAGAGGTCAATCTGGTTGGGCGAGGGAGTATAGGAATAAATCCGTCATATTAAAATTCCCGCAGAGCCTGATTTTATAAAAGAACTCATTTACTCATTCACATATTTACTTATTCACTTAACGACTCTAAATTATATTTGACTGCCTTTACTAATCATCTTTTAACGGATGGCTTTTAGTGTATAATATTTTTATGAAAACTTTTTTTATCGGACTGCTGGATTGGATTTATAAAAAGAAATGCTATTTTTGCAGAAGTTCAAAAGAATGTGTCAAAATGTGTTCCAAATGCTATTGCGAACTTGAACATCTTAATCCTGCAGTTAACAGAATTGTTAATTCCAAAAATGTCTATTGTGCAGGTGTTTATTCAAAAAATTTGCAGAAACTTATCCGCGGGCTTAAATATCATAACCAGAGAGATTTAGCATATTATCTGGCTAAATTTATGTATGAATACTGGATTGAATTAACCGATGCCGTAGATTATCAAATCGTCCCGGTGCCAATTTATCCTACACGTCTTAAAAAACGTAAATACAATCATATGGATTTAGTCGCGGAAGAATTTTCAAAACTTAGCGGCTATCCGGTAAACAAAGAACTGATATCCCGAATTAAAGATACAAAAGCACAGTATAAACTTAAGCGTGCTGAACGTGTTGAAAATCTCCAAAATGCTTTTAATGTCGATGTAACGAAATTTGATAAACGCCGCAGGATACTTCTTATTGATGATATTTGTACAACAGGCTCGACTTTTGAAGAAATGATAAGAGAGTTTGAGAAAAATAATATTTATGATATAACTTGTTTTGCGGCAACAACCCCGTTTGAGGATTAATATGATACTCGCTGAATTTTCAAAATATTTACAGTCTAGAAAACAGGAAATTATTGACGGTAAAACTTCCGCTACTAAAATCCTTTGCGACTGGGTGCGCCTTGTTATATATAAAAATCCCAAAAATCACGTGGATAAAATTATTCATAAAGAACTGCTGTTTGCTGAAAATTCCCTCGGAGATTTTTTGATTGTAGGAAAATCAGACAGCGGCAGAGTGCTTGCTAATGCTCTTTATAATTATGCCCAGAGTTATGAACATTACATAATGAGCAGATGGCTTCAAGATAAAAATCCGATGGATTTTAATGAAAAGTAATTGCCCTGTTGGCGGATTTTTATATGATATTCTCTTTGTAAAATAATTTTGACTTCAATAAATTATTTCTGCAAAAGGAGAGTTGATTATGACAAGTACTATCTGGCAAGCCCCTGTTTGCGAGCTTGATGAACTGAACAATCTTTTTATCGAATTAACCGCAAAAAATTGTAATAACCGCTGCAAACATTGTTACATTGATTTCCCGCTTACTAAAAACGTAAAAGATTTTATCCAGATTGATTTAATTAAAGATGCACTTAATGCAGCTTCCTGTGAAAAGTTACAGTGTATTTATCTCACCGGCGCTGAACCTATGACACATCCTGATTTTAATTCTATTTTGAGATTGTGTCTGAAATATTCAAATGTTTGTATCTGCACAAACGGCAGTTTTATAAATGAAAAGAAAGCAAGGTTTTTGAAACGTGTTCAATCCGAAAGTAATTTTGAAATTATTTTTCAGTTGAGTATTGACCATTACAATGAAGTGAAATGCGATGATATCCGCGGCAGAGGTGCTTATCGTATTGCAATTTCTGCTATAAAAAATCTTGTTAAATATGATTTTAACCCGATTTTGGCAATTACTGATTACTATCAGGAAGGGCGTGAGGTTTTGATTAATGAATTTATGAATATCGCTCATAAAATTGGGTTTCCTGCGGAATTAAGTAATTTTAAAATTAACAAATATTATGACAAAAATAATAAAGATATTCCTGCTGATTATGACCATATTCTTATGGACAAATTGGATTGTAAAAATGGAAGAGTCTTAACCACAAAAGGTATTTATACCTGCCCGTTTCTTGCAAATGACCATCGGGGCAGATGCGGTGCTGATTTAAGTAATTATTCCAAAAAAAATATTCTGGAAACTGATTTTTGTTCCACATGTATTCAAAATAAAAATAAAATTTTTGCAATAGATTTTTCTCAGTTTCTTGTGTAGTTAAAAAAAGCAGCCGGTCTGGCTGCTTTTTATTTTTGTGCATAAAGTTTAAGTTTCATATTTATAAGTAATATTTTTTTGTTTTTTTGATAAGGTGTAATCTCTATAGTTTCCATATCCAGAAAATGTTCATGTTTGTATAAATCCTGCATAAAACGTTCAAACGCTTTATATTCTGCAATAAGCTCCAGTGTAAGCCTGCAAACGTGGTATTTATCTCCGGCATTTGCCACAAAAGCATCGTCCTGCGGATCATACTCATAATCTATTGAACGTGCTTTAATCATATTTGCTCTAAGTATTCTTATAATATCTTGCAGTTGGTCTGTTATAACAGTTTCTGTATCTGCTCCTGTTATAATCGGTTTATAAAATTTTTTTGTGATTGGATCTTTTGCTTTTTGTTTCTCTCTGTTTTCAGCTTGTTGTTTTAATGTTTCAAGAGTTCTTTGTTTTTCCTCGTAACTTGCCGTTTGAGTTTTATATGTTTTGTTATCATTAAAAATTGATTGAACAGATGGCATCAATTTTGAAAGTAAGAATATAAACAAAATTATGCCGAATATTAATAGCAGAATAGCATTTTTAAATTTTTCAAAATATACTTTATATTCTCCCATAAATTATAGTTCTCCTTGTGAGGTATTATCGGATTTGTAACTATCTCCGACAACTTCAGGTGCGTATCCTTCAGGTGTAAGTTTATTACCCTGAGATGAATCAAAGTGGGTACGTGCATAAGTTTCTTTTATAATTGTTGAGATTTCTGATCTGCTAAGTACTCCTGCTATGATTAGCAATAAGATTGCTATGATAATTGTTAAAAATTTTTTGGATTTATTCATTATCTGCTAATCTCCCTATTTTCCAGTTACTTCTTTCGCATAATTACCGCTGCGTTTTGATGATTTTTGTTTAGGAAGTTCTTTTGGTGGTGTTGATTTTTTAGAAACATTTTTGGTGTTTTTATTATTACCCTTTTCTTCTTGCGGTACTTCTTCTGTCATGCCCAATTCTTCTTCTGACATGTTGGTTATCTCAAATTCATACCCCTCGGAGAGCATTCCATCTTCAACCAATTCATCTACATTATCCGATATCAGTTGAAGTTTGTGTAGTCTTAAATTGCTATTTAAAAGGGAATCTTTCATGTTTCTGAAAAATGCATAAACATCCTCTACGCTTTCAGCTTCTCCCTGAATATCTATGAGTCCGTTATTCTGTGCTGAAAAATATGTTATCCATAATGTTTTCGGTACAGATGCGCCGAGTGCAGAATAACTCATAAGTTTAGTCTTATTATTTTCAAGAGTGGTTTTGATGCTATCTTGTTCATTGAATTGGTTAGATTTATTACCGTCTGAAAATTTCTTAATTTCATCATCTATGCTTGCTATTTGCTTATTAATTTCTTGCACTTTTGCAGATGAATTTTGTGCAGTTTTCGGAAGAAGCATCATCAATAAAAGTACAGGAACAACAAGTATTGCACAAGCTATGCCGGATATTTTCAGGGCTGATGTAGGTGATATTTCAAATTCATTTTCCCCGATAGAAATTTTTACCGGTTCATTGTCATCTCCGCCGGTTACCGCCTGTTTCTGGATAAAATCAAATTTTACAGGATAGTTCCTTGTTCTTGGCGCAGCAATTCCTATGCTATTGGCCGAAATTTTCAATACATAATCCGGTAAAACAGACAAGCTTGCTGGAATAAGTTCTTGTTTTTTAAATTGGTTATTATCAAGATAATCAACAGTACTTTCTGTGTTTATTTTTTTTGCAATTAACTCAGCACTGACCATGTTTGTTTCTGATACAATATAGAGATAATTGGCAGGGTAACTCATTAAGGTAATATTCGCCGATGAGCATATTGCATTATAAATTTCATCACCTTCAAATGTTTTAATTGCAAGCGGTTCTTCATAAAAATCTACAATGTTTTTACCTACCATAGATATAATATAATAGCCGCTTGAGCCTATTAGCATAAGATTCCAGGTGATACCGTCTTTCATTTGGGTTTCAGTAACCCCAGAGTAATCAAGAGCTTTTAAAAGGGAGGTTAATGACATTTCCATTCCCTGTAATGTTGCTCCAATTTCGGTTAATGCAGCTGAAATATTATCAATAACTGATTTTTGGATTGCAGTATAGAGAATTTTTCTCATATCGTTAGAGACACTTGAGTTAGAATCTGTCCACGCGACAACCGGTTCATGTCTTTTGAATACATAAGACTGCTCTACATCAGAAATGAGGGATTCTTTAACAGCATCATCACTCAGAATCAGCGGGCGTTCTGCAATACCAAATGAAACCATTGGCATGTTAAGAACAACATTGCTTTTGGGGATAATGTGTAATTCTTCAAATAGCTCCTGTGCAGCTTCTTTAAACTGATTGTAATCAGCTAATTCACGTAAAGTTTCGTTGTAATCGAGAGGTCTGCAAGCATATGCCGCAACTGTTTTTGTCGTATTGTCGAGTTGAATCATTTCCAGACCGACGCCCGGAGTTACTGACATATATACAGTACCCTTACTTTTTACACCCAATTGAGATAAAATATTACTTTGCGCAACCATAATTAATTTTCTATATTCCTATGCTAATTCCTATTTTTATTATACAATATATACTGTTAAGTTCTTCAATTTAACATAAATTTACACTAAACGGAGGATATTAACCTTAATGGCAGAGCTTATTGAGAAGATAAAGAAACTTAAAAACGAGAAGAATGCGGTAATTCTTGCTCATTGTTATCAAAATCCGGAGATTGATGACGTTGCAGATTTTGTCGGAGATTCTTTATATCTTAGTCAAATGGCTGCTAAAACTGATGCGGACATAATAGTTTTTGCAGGAGTGTATTTTATGGCTCAAACCGCAAAAATTTTATCGCCGGATAAGAAAGTGCTGCTGCCAAGGCGTGAAGCTGGTTGTGCTATGGCTGATATGATAAATGTTGAGCAGCTCCGTAAATTTAAGTCTTTACATTCAGGCGTGCCTGTTGTTTGTTATATTAATTCGACAGCTGAAGTTAAAGCCGAATGCGACATTTGCTGTACAAGTTCAAATGCTGTGAAAATAGTTGAAAGCCTCAAGTCAGATAAAGTTTTATTTTTGCCGGATCAGTATCTGGGAAAATGGGTTGAGTCAAAACTTAATGGCGTTGAAGTTATAACTTATGATGGATGCTGTCCTGTTCATCATCAGATTTTAGCTGAAGATATTTTAAATGCAAGAGATAAATATCCTGATGCAAAAATTTTATCTCATCCGGAGTGCAGAAAAGAAGTTACGGAACTGTCGGATTATGTTGGCAGTACAACAGGAATTATGAAATATGCAAAAGAAAGTAATGCCAAAAATTTTGTAATCGCAACAGAAAAAGGTGTTGTAGACAGACTGCGCAGAGATTGTCCTGATAAAAACTTTATTTTGATAAAAGAAAATCTGCTCTGTGAAAGTATGAAATGTACAACGCTTGAAGATATATATAAAGCCCTGTGTGAAGAAAAATATGAAATAAAAGTTGATGCAAAACTTTCTGAAAAGGCCCATCTTTGTATAGATAGAATGCTGGGGGTATCTGAATAATGGAGGATATTATTTTTGGCAAAAATTCAGTACTTGAAGCGTTAATCTCCGGCGAAAGAGAAATTAATAAGATTTTGATATCCAAAAATATTCACAATGATGTTAAGCTTAATAAGATTAAAGAGCTTGCTCAGGCAAACGGTATTGTCTTTCAATTCGTTGCAAAGGAAAAATTTCAACCATACGCTGAATACAATCATCAAGGCATCATTGCAAGAATATCTCCGGTAAAATACTATGATTTGGATGAATTTCTTGAAGCTGCTCATGAAAATGCATCTCTGGTTATTTTGGATGGAGTTGAAGATTCACACAATCTTGGTGCCATTATCAGAACCTGTGTGTGCGCAGGTGTTGATGCCGTGATAATTCCGTCAAGACGCAATGTTCAGGTAAATTCAATTGTCGAAAAAACAAGTGCCGGCGCTGTAAATCATATTAAAATAATAAAAGTCAATAGTCTGGTTAACGCTGTCCAAAAATTAAAAAATAACAACTGGTGGATAATTGCGGCAGACGCATCTGCGAATGATAATTATTTTGATGTAAATTACAATGATATGAATTTTGCAGTGATAATGGGTGCAGAACACGCCGGTGTCTCCAGGTCGCTTTTAAAACTTTCTGATTTTGTTGTAAAAATTCCTATGATGAATGATTTTAATTCTTTGAATGTATCGACAGCATTGAGCGCAATAATATTTGAAACTGTACGCCAAAAAATTCGTAAAACTGCAAAGGTTAAGTAACGTAAAATAGAGTATTTACATCTTTAGGTAAAATAAATTATAATTATAACAGAAGAGACGGAGATTTTAATATGAAAAAAGCAATTGAACAACTCGGTATACTTGATACTGATATTTCCGATGAAGATGTAGATTTTCACAAATTAGAATACGATGATGAAATTGCTGAAGTCTTAGAATCTGTATCAGATCCTAAAGTGCAGGAAACTCTGGCTTCAATAAATACTGATGACAGTGTTCGTTTATATTTGCAGCAGATAGGGAAAATACCGTTACTTTCTTCAGAAGAAGAATTGGAAGTTGCAAAAAAGGCACATGATGAGCAGGATGCATTTGCAAAAAATATACTGGTAAACGCAAATCTTCGTCTGGTAGTCAGTATTGCTAAACGCTATGTCGGACGGGGGCTTTCATTTCTTGATTTGATTCAGGAAGGTAATTTAGGTTTGATGAAAGCTGTTGGGCGTTTTGATTATTCAAAGGGGTATAGATTTTCAACGTATGCAACCTGGTGGATAACGCAGGCTATAACCCGTGCAATTGCTGATAAAGCAAGAATTATAAGGCTTCCTGTTCATCTTATGGAATCTTTAAGTAAAATAAGAAGAGCTACTCTTGATTTAACAACAGAATTGGGGCATACTCCATCCAAACAGGATATTGCTTACAGAATGGGTGTACCGGTTAGCCGGATAACCGAAATAATTAAAGCCGCTCAATCTACTATTAGTATGGAAGCACCTCTCACAACGGATGACGAGTCTTCCAAAATAGCCGATTTTATTGTTGATGAAGACACGATTGCACCGGAAAATCGTGTTACATTAGAAAATCTTTCCGATGATATAAGAAAAATTCTTTCACAATTAACCCCGAAAGAACGTGATGTGTTGATTTTGCGCTACGGTCTGGATACTGACGGTACAAAGAAAACACTTGAGGAAATCGGCATTCAATTTGGTATTTCGCGTGAACGTGTCAGACAAATTGAAAACAGAGCTATTGCAAAGTTAAAACGCTTATGCCGTAATGAGGAAGTTGCTTACAGCCTGAAAACTTATTTTAAAGAATAAAATTAAATTATACTTATTGTTTTGTAAAATAAAACTCCCGTTAAACTAACGGGAGTTTTAGAATATATTATTCAAATTTTACTATTCAGCGTCTTTGTTAATATCTTTGATGCTGAGAGCAATTCTGTGTTCTTGCGGAGTGAATTTCTTAATAAGAACTTCAACACTGTCGCCTACTTTGAATTTATTGAACGGGTTAACGTTTTCTTCAGCCATTTCTGAAACCGGTAATAAAGCTTCAACGCCAGGGAAGATATTGATAAATGCACCGAAACCTGTAACTTTATTTACTGTACCGGTAATGATTTGACCTTCTTCAAATTGACCTTCAATTTGCTGCCATGGATCTTCGCCCATTCTCTTTAAAGAAAGAGATATTCTCTTCAATTCTGTATCAATTTTGATAATTTTAACTTCAATAGTTTCGCCGAGAGAAATAACATCAGACGGGTGTTTAATTCTTTGCCATGAAATTTCAGAGATAGGAAGTAAGCCGTCGATTCCGTTGATATCAACAAAAGCGCCAAAATCAGCAATTCTTACAACTTCACCTTTAACAACTGTATCTTCTTTCAAATCTGCTAAGATGTTATCAACAACCTGATCTCTTTGTTCTGCAACAGCCAATCTTTGAGAGAGGATAAGTTTATTTTTCTTAGGATCAGCTTCAAGAACTTTAACTTCAACTTTCTGGTCAATTAAACCGTCAAACGGAGTTCCTGTTCTTAATTGAGAAGACGGGATAAAACCTTTGAGGTCTGCAACGTCAACAAGTACTCCGCCTTTAACGATAGAAACAACTTTCGCAAGGATAGTGTCTCCTTGAAGTTTCGCATCATTAAGTTGAGCCCAGGCTTGAGCAAAAGCGAGTCTTTTTAATGATAAAAGCATACCGTCTTCATCGTTTTCCTCTTTAAGAACGTAAAATTCTTTAATATCACCGATATCAATAGTTTCGCTTTCAGATGACGGAAGTTCTTTATTCGGCAAGAAAGCTTCGGTTTTAGCACCTCTTACGCTAACGAGATAACCGTCTTGTTCTTTTTTAATTACTGTACCTTCTACTACATCAGCTACAGAGTAGCTTTTAGAGAAAGATTCTTCCAATAATTTTTCAAATTCATCCATAGATGTTTTTTCTAATGTTGCTGTCATGTTTATTATTCTCCTTTTTTTAATTTAGTAATGACATTATCAATAATATTTTGCGGAGTCGAAGCGCCTGCAGTTACTGCAATTTTTTCGGCTTTGTTGATTATATCTGCGTAATCATCAAGTTCCGCATCAGTTTCTATATGAATAGTTTTTGTAATCCCTTTTAATATTTCTGCCAGATGGGAAGTATTGGCACTTTTTTTAGAACCTACAACAATCATCAAGTCATTTACCTGTGCAAGTTCACGAGCTTCTTTTTGTCTCATGGAAGTGCTGGCACATATTGTATTTGCAACATGTAATTCTTTAGATATTGAGGTCAGAAATTCAACGATTTTGTTGAGTGTTTCAAGACGCTGGGTTGTCTGGACAACGACGCCAACTTTTCTGTGAGCCTTAATTTTATCTTGAATAGGGAGCAGTTGTTCAACCGAACTGGCTACAGTTACATTATCTGTCCATAGAGCTGCATTTGCGCGGATTGCAATGACTTCCGGATGTTCTGACTTGCCGACAATGACGACGAAATAATCATCTTTAGCAAGTTCAATGGCTTTTTGCTGAACTTTTTTAACATCAGGGCAGGTTAAATCAACAGGGGTAAAGCCTGCTTGTTTAATTTTTTCAATAACTTCCGGACTTTCTCCATGGCTTCTTATGACGCAGATGCCTGTACCTGATTCCGGAATTTGGTTTAGAGTTTTAATCCCGAGAGCTTCAAGTTCTTTAATGACTTCTGCATTATGAATAAGTTCACCGAGGACAGATACCTGAGTGTCTATATTTTCCGCTTTTAATTTCTTAGCGGTTTCTACGGCTCGTTTAACTCCGTAGCAAAAACCTGCATATTTAGCCAGTGTAATAATTTTCGGCAACTTTAAATTGTCTTCTTTCTAATGAACTCGCATAAATAATTTATGCTGTAATTTTATTAGAAAACAAACAAAACAAAAAATCAATATTATTCAACCGTGTCGCAGTAAATATGAATAAAATTATTCAGGGGGTGGTATAGTGATTAATTTTTATAATACTTGGATTACTATCCTATAAACATATATAATTAATGTAAAATTATATTGTCAGTATTGTGTATTGTGTTATAATTATTGAGAATTATGGGTTTAAAAAGCAAAATTTTAATATCGGCTATTGTCCTGTCCTTTCTCTACGGCGGATATTATTGGGGAATTCCTGCGGCTGTTAATCTACCGAAACGTATGCCTGATATTGAAGCTAAAATTAAACAAAAGTCGGGATTTGATATTTCCGTAAAAAATCCTGTTCTTAAGATGGGAATTATACCATCAATTTACTTTAAGGCTGAGTGCGCGGCTCTTTTGAATTCTGATGGCACAAAAGCCTTTGCTCTTGAACATCCGTCTTTGCACTTGAAGCTCCTCCCTTTGATTTTCAATCGTGTTGAACTGGATAATTTTTATGCTGAATCTGTGAGTGCGGATTTTTCTCTCGGGCAAGATGAAAAAATTCGTATCGGTGATTATGTGCTCCCTGAATTTAAAAAAAACGATGTGAATTTTGAAGCTTCAGACGTAAGCATTAAAAAATATAAATTTAATTTTGATGATGAGATTAGAAATAAAGAGTTTGAATATAGCGGGGATAATTTTATTCTTAGTGAATTTTCAAAACATCACATCTCTCTTTCTGCAAAATCCGTTCTGACAGTTAACGGAAAAAGTTCGCGCATTAACTTTGATATCTCATCAAAATTTCCGCTGAATAAGATTGATGAAGATCATCTTAATATAAATGCTGATATTGAAAATTTGGATTTGAGTGTTATTTCTGAATATGCACGCTTTTTTACACAAAATCAAATAAAAAGTACAGGCGGCATTCTTAATGTAAAAGCTGTTACTACTGTCACTGACACAGGGCATAAAAATATCATATCAGGAGTGCAGGTTGATAACCTGTCACTGGTGCATGAGGATAAGTTTAAATCAATCTATTCTCCAAATCCTTTGAATATTACATCAAACCTGAGTACTATGAAAAACGGTTTATGCATTAATGATATGCAGATAAAATCAAACGGTATTGACGTTAATTTGAACGGTAATATCAAAAATCTCTCTTCAAAAGTGCCTAATCTTGAAAATCTGGTTATAAATATTAATCCGTCACGTACTGACGCGTTTATACCATTAATGCCCGGGGAAAGAAATCTTTCTCCTGATGTTGATATGTATTCCTTGAAACAACATCCTTTTTACGGCGATGTATCAGGACAGCTCAAATTGAACGGCAATGCTCTTACACCCGATGTATACGGTCAGGTTATCGTAACAAACGGATATTTAGAACACCCCATAAAGACTGCTCCAAAAGGTGCTGATATAAAACTGGGATTTGAAAAAGATTATATGACTATGGACGTTTTTGTGCCTGCAACAAAAACAGAAAACGTCACGGTGAACGGCGGAGTTTTTCTGTACGGCGAAAAAATTGCCGATTTGTATATCAAATCAACACAAAACGTTGATTTAAAAACTGCACAAATAGTTTTAAATCCACTGCACAGAATTTTAAAATTCCTGATAGGCCCTGTACCGGTTATGGATATTAACGGTATAGGGAATATTGACCTGCATGTCACAGGCAACAAGCAAAAACCGCATGCTTTCGGACAATTTAATTTTAGAAATGCAAAGGTTTCTTTCCTTGAGATACATAATATGCTTGTGGAAAACGGTGCAGGGTTCCTAAAATTTAATGACATTGATACTTATTTTGAAAATTCAAAGGGCGATTTTCATGGCAAACCCGTAAAGATTACCGGAACATGTAACCTTTACGGCGTGCTGGATTTTAATGTCCTTACAAACGGGCAGGATATGGGGGATTTGCTGAAAATTATAAGAACCTCACCTATGTTGAAAGATATCCAGCCTATGATTGCACCTGTTAAAGATGCTAAAGGACCGGCTGACTTCAATCTGCATCTGACAGGTGAAGTTCCTGATATTGATAATATGGTCTTTAATAAAAACCTTTTTGCCAGCGGTTCTGTTAATTTACATTCTGTTGCGGTAATTCCGCAGGGTTTGTCAGTACCTCTAACCGCTGTCAGTGGTATTTTAAATTTTGAAAATACAACTGCAGATATGGATTTAGTGTCATTTTTGGACAAATCCAAAATTAATCTGAAAGGTAAAATTGCGGACAACAGGGCAGATTTAAAAATTTCATCGGATAAATTCAGAGCCGGTGATGCTTTTGCGCTTATTGGCGGGATGTTCAAAATGCCTTTCAAAGAAGATTTTTCATCTATTATTACAAAGTTTGATGCGGCATATTCCGGACCTGTTGAAGTGATAGACTTGGATAAAATAATTCTTAACGGAAAAATTTATTCAAATCAGGGGAGTAAAAATATCGTCCAAATTTCTGACGGTGAATATTCACTGAAAAACGGTACAATTAAACTTTCACCTGTCAAAGGTTCATTTAATTCAATTCCGTATAATATGCATTTCAGTGTCGAGAATGCTTTTTCTGATAATAGAAAAATTTCCGGCGTTTTCAGGATGAACGGATTTAATCTTGAAACACTTTCAAAACTTCAAAACGAAGATGTTGTGCCTGAAAATATACGAAAAGAGCTCGCCGGTATAACAAATTTTGAAGGGACTGTTGATATTAATGCAAATGCCAGAAATAATTCAATAAAAGCCTTTATAAATCCGCACGATGTAAGCTTTATCTATCAGCCGGCACGTATGAAGTTGAAATTAAACAGCGGCACAATTTCCATGAATAATGATACATTGTATCTTAATAAACTCAATTCATACGCAGGAGAGATGCCTGTTCTTCTGGACGGGCATGTAAGTAATATATATAAAAAGCCATATCTTAATTTGTATGTAAATGCAAAACCGACACAGGAATTTTTTGACCAGTTTTTTAATAACAGAACCCTATACCCGCTGAAACTGAAAGGCGATATGCTGCTTTCTGCGAGAGTGAACGGTTATCAGGATAATATCCGTTCCAGAATTAATCTTGATGTTGCGGAAAATTCCAGTCTGTATTATATGGGTGCGACCATAGGCGGCGCGGATAAAGTTGTTAAAATATATCTGGATAGTATTTTGACACCGCTTAAGTTTAAGATAAATGATTTTAAATACAGCAATTTGATTCAATCCCAAAATAACAAGGCGTTTGAAATGGAAATGCTGAGGGCCTCAGGTGCTGTTCGAATGATTGATGAAAATACTGTTGTATTTGAAAACATGAAAATTAAAACAGCCAATCCTACCGATGCCAAGATATTTAATATTTTGTTTAGAAAACCGTTTATGAAACAGGGACTGTTTTCTTCTGATTTAACATTGAACGGTAATATCACTTCTCCAAAAGTCCGCGGTTTTCTTGATGTTACAAGTATTGATGTGCCGTTTTACGATTCTACGATTAATGATATTCACGTTGATTTTACGTCAAGCGATATTCTTGTACGTTCAAGAGGAGTTGTATTAACTAATAACATTGATTTCTTTGCAAGAATGAAAAATGATTTGACTCCTCCGTTTATCTTGAAGAACGTCAAATTTGAACTTGCAGATTTGAATATCAACCAGATTACCCGCATAATCAGAGATTTGGAACTTGATTATCAGAGAAATAATCAGGTTGCCAAAAACGCGGTAGCCTCAAACGCACAGCTTCCGCTGGATATGTCGCAATTCAGGATTGAAGATGCACGGATACTTGCAGATACTATTAAAGTCAAAAATATAAGCGCGGAAGATTTTGTCGCCTCTTTTAGGCTTGATGATAATATGGATTTAGCCGTTGATAATTTTAATTTTAAACTGGCAAACGGCAATGTTAACGGGAACCTTAAATATAATCTTGGTAACAACCTGCTGAATATGTCTTTAGATTTGAAAGATGCGGATGCGTTGATTATGTCAGAGGCTTTGTTCGACTTGAAAGGTCAGGTTTACGGGAATGTTACCGGAAATATTTCGCTTGCCTGTGACGGTAAATCGCAGGAAATTTGTACTAAAACACTCAGCGGAGCCGGCAGTTTTGATATAAAAGAGGGTAAAATGCCGAAACTGGGCTCTCTGGAATATCTTTTAAAAGCCGGTAATCTTATTACAGGCGGTATCCGCGGGCTTTCAATTAATGGTATAATTGATTTAATTACGCCGTTGAAAACCGGTGAATTTGAAGATATTAGCGGAAATATTGCAATTAAAGACGGTGTGATTTATCCGTTAAATATTTATTCCCGTGGCAAAGATTTAAATATTTATCTTACCGGAGAATATGATATCCTTTCTGCAGTTGCCAACATGAAAGTTTACGGAAACCTGACAAGAAACATGTCAACTGTATTCGGGAAAATAAAGAACGCATCGTTAAATTCTCTTTTGAATACAATTCCTTTTATGAACAAAACTGAAATTGACGATGATATGCGTAAAGAACTTGAGAAAATTCCGAATACAAAAGTCGGAAGTAATGAGGCAAGAATTTTTGCGGTAGAAGTTGAGGGTAATATTAACGGTGATGCTTATGTTAAAAGTTTCAAATGGGTTAAATAGATTTCAGATGTTCAATTTTTAATTTCGGCTGCAGGGTAATCCCTATTATATCAATGCGGAAATTTTTATGTTTAACAGGTGTTGCTTGTAAATATGAAAAAACACCTGTTTTTATATTGTTGTATTTTGTTTTTGTAACAGCTTCCAGCGGGCTTCCAAAGTCGTTATTTTTTCTGGTCTTAACTTCTACAAAAACTAGGGTATCTTTTTGTTTTGCAATAATATCTATTTCACATAATTTAGAAAAATGCACGTTACGTTCTATAATTTCATATCCGTTTTTCGTCAGATATTCGCAGGCTAAATCTTCACCTTTATTACCGAATTCCCGTTTATTCATTATTGTTTTATCCCGTGTCTTGCATATTTTGTTAAGTCAATTAGGGCCTCAACATCTTTGACTTTACAGTTTTTGCTCCATCTTACAGGGCAGATATCTATTCCGCCGCGGCGTGTGTATAGCGCGCAGACAAAAAGTTCGTCATCTTTTTCCAGCAAATCATATAATCTTTTGAAAATCATTTCACAGCATTCTTCATGGAAATGATATTCTGATCTGAATGATGTCAGGTATTCCACAATAGTATTTTCATCAATGTGGTTTTGTGATTTGTAATAAATGAAAGCATCGCCAAAATCCGGCTGGTGGGTAACTCTGCAGTTTGAGCGCAGAGAATCAAAATAGATATAATGCTCTTGAGTATTCTCCGTTTCAATAACTTTCAAGACTTCCGGCGCTTCTTTGAAGTTGTTAATTTTTATGCTGTTCTCATCTGCCAGCTGCATAATATTTTCAAAGTTATTAAAAATATCAATTCGTTTTGTATCAGGTTTTAAAAAATTGACTTCGACTGTTGTATGCAGCTTTTCGCTCAAATCTTTCTCTATTAATTCTTTACAAATTTTCAGGCAATCTTCAGTATTTTCACCTGTTCTTGTCATATTAAAAGAATTCAAATATAATTTCAGTGATTTTGATTCAACAAGGAAATCATTATTACAATTGTATCTTAACTTTAATACTCTTGTGACGGGAACCCCGTTTTTGGTCAGGGTTGAAAACTCGTAACAATGCCATACATCCTGACCCTCAAACGGCAGATTATCATTTGTAATACCATATTGTTTCCTGTTTTCATGTCTTGGAACCGCAACTAGAATTTCCGGAGTATAGGTTTCCTTGCCGCTTACTTTTTTCCCGAGCAGCGTGGATGCTATTTGGTCGGTTTGACTTGTTTGATTAAGCGAGTTCTTCATACTTAGCAGGGTTGTTTAATAAATCATAGTTAATTTCATTTTCGTTATCAGCTATAGCTGCAACAACAACTGCATCAGATGTTACATTGACAAGGGTTCTCATCATATCTGTAATTCTTTCTATCGTGAACAGGAATGCAAAGCCTGCAACCAGTTGTTCCGGGCTTAAGCCCATGCCGTTAAGAATAAGAGCAATTGTAATTAACCCAGCCCCCGGAATACCTGCACATGTACTTGATGCAATGATAGCAAGTAATGCTATTTGAACAATTAAGAACGGAGTGAGCGCTACACCGTAAGCCTGAGTTAGGAAAATAACGGCAACAACCTGTAACAAAGCTGTTCCATCCATATTTAATGTTGCACCTAAAGGAAGTACAAAGCTTGAAATTTTATGAGAAATACCTCTCTTTTCACAGCATGCAATAGTCAGCGGCAGAGTAGCGGAAGAGCTTGCTGTTCCGAAAGCAACCATCATTGCTTCCGCAATAGCTGAATAAAGCATCCAGATAGATACTTTTGAGAAAAATCTCAAGAACAGCGGATAAACAACGAATAATTGTAATAAAAATCCTATAGCTAATACCAGCAGATATTTTGAAATACTTGCAAAAATATCAATACCGAAGCTGGAAACAGCAGAAGCGGTCAGTGCAAAAACACCCGGAGCTGCAAGGAACATAATCCAGTCGGTAATTTTCATTGTAGCTGCAAAAATAGATTCAAAGAATGAAACAATCGGTCTGTTAACATCGCCAACTTTAGCAAGAGCAACTGCAAAGATTAAGACGAATACAATAATAGCAACCATATTACCGTTTGCAAGAGCATTTAAAGGATTGCTCGGGATAAATCCAAGGAACATATTGAGTAAGTTCCCCTGTTGTTCATCCATTGCAGTTGCAACAGTAGTTTGCACCTCGGCAGCGGCATTTTCTGTAATATAATGAGCAGCACCGTTACCCGGATGCATAACAAGAGCGAGTGCAGTTCCTATCACAACAGCCGCTACTGTTATTATCCCATAGTATAAAATCATTTTTGAGCCGAATTTGCTCAATTGTTTATTGTCGCCTATACTTGTAACCCCGATTACAATGGCGGATACAACCAGCGGGATTACAACCATTTGGATTAATCTTATAAATATTTGACCAACGAATGTAAGGATATTGGAAACCAAAATATTTTGATGTGAATGCAGGAATATACCAACCAGAATACCGGCAATTATACCGAAAAATATGTGCCAATTTCTTTTTATACCTAATCCCAGTGCAATCAAAATCTGCATATGTAGTTTCATATATATAACCTCTTCATTCTATTCTTTAACTCGTTTATTATATCATCCGGCGATAAAAAATTCAAATATTTCCCTTAAAAATCATAGGGTTGATGGAGATTCTGGATTTAATTGGGACGGTTTCATCAGGTATTCATTTCTTGAGATTTTAAAAAGTTTCCGTTTGATAATCATATTTTTATGATCTGCAATATCAGCGCCGAGCAGAGCACCCATAGTACCGAACGCAAGAGTTGTAAGTGTTTTAAGCCCCCAACTTTTTTGCCATAAAATGCTCGCAGTTCCGCCTGTAATTAAGCCCAATGCGCCGCCGATAGTACTGTAGGCTTTAACTTTCTGGGCAATAATTGAACGTTTGCCTTTTCCGTCAATATGTTCATTTTCGTATTTATTTCTTAATTTTTCAAAAGTATCAGCATTTTCTTTTTTTACGCTTACAATTGCTTTTTTACCTGTGTAAACCTTTGTAATTTCGTAATATTGTCTTTTGTCATTCGGACCTGCAACTTGTTTTATCGCCATAAATTATACCCTCTGAATTTTTATTTATTATATTATAACTTTAACAAAAATAAATTTGCTACTTGATATTAAAATTGGGTGTACTATAATAAAATATGTAACAATAAAACTATATCGGAATGTAGCGCAGTTTGGTAGCGCACCGTGTTCGGGTCGCGGGGGTCGCAGGTTCGAATCCTGTCATTCCGATTTTTTGTATAAAATTTTACGATACATGGACAGGATTACATCCTGACAGGATGCAAGAATTTTAACGCCTCAAAAATCGGCGAAAATTCTATCCATCCTGCATTCGTCAATCTACGCAATTAAAAATTGCTTGATTGTCGTATCATTCCGATTTTTTTGTATAAAATTTCACAATGCATGGACAGGATTACATCCTGACAGGATGCAAGAACTTTGACGCCTCAAAAATCGGCGAAAATTCTATCCATCCTGCATCCGTCAATCTACGCAATTAAAAATTGCTTGATTGTCGTATCATTCCGATTTTTTGTATAAAGTTTTGCCTGCTAGTCGACAAGTTTATTCCAGCCTGCAAGAACTTTTTTATACCATTTCATTCTGGATGTTTTGAGTTTTGAAGAGTCAAAGCAAAAAGATTCAAAGTAAGATTCAATGGCTTTTCTTTTGTAAATTGTATCGGGGTATAATCCTTTGTATGAGCTATCAAACAACATTTGTTCAAACGGAAATTTTTTTGTCAATGCAAGTAATTTTGTAGAAATTGACCAGTTTCCGGAATTGTCTTTTGTTTTTAATCTTTGTTCAGGTTTGACAAAAGTTTTTGGGTCGTTAATCGCTTCTATAAGTTTTAGTTTTGCATATCCGGGAGCTTTTTCACCTGCAACTAAAAATTTATGATAACTTTTTTCGGCACGTACATCATTTGCATTTAAATATCTTATAGTATCGTATGCATGCTGTGTTATCGCTTTTACGTTGACTTTCGGTATCATTTTGACTCCTTTGTTTACTTAACCCCATATGTTTATGCATAAAAACGAAACAATATTTTTTTTGCTATTTATTTAACAAATCTTTATGAAATGCATTATTGATATCAAGCCTTGTAATTATTCCTTTAATTTTATTGTTTCTATCTGTGACGATAAGCCATTCAGTATTGTTGGAGTGGAGTCTGTAATAAGCTATGTATAAATTATTTCCCGGCATAATTGTAACCGGTGCAGGATTCATTATTTTATCAATCGTTGTGTCCTGTGCAATTCCCTGAAATAAGGCATCTTCAATGTCAGATTTTGTAATAATTCCGGCAAGTCTTTTTTTAGTGTCAACTACGGGGTATGCTGAATGTCCGTACTCTAAAAGCACCTGTTCCGCATCATTAATTGTAGAATTAGTATTCAGGGTAATAACATTGTGTGCCATAAAATCTTTTACAAACAGTTTACTCAGTAATTTGGCTTCAGGGGATTGTGCCTGATTTACAATAAGGCTTGCATAAATTGGTCTGTGGTTCATTTTTTCTGCTATCAAATCCGCAATAGCAGCACTCAGCATTATAGGCAGAATATGGTGGTATCCTCCTGTCATCTCAAAGACCATTACAACTGCAGTAATCGGCGTACGTGCGACTGCTGATAAAAATGCTCCCATCCCTATCATAGCAATGATTATTGGATTTACATCCAATCCGCAGTTATTAAAAATTGTACCTGTGAAATACCCGAGAAAAGCTCCTAACATCAGCATTGGCAGAAATATCCCGCCAGCAGCGCCCGAGCCAAAACATAAAGGTGTTATAAAAAATTTGGCTAAAAATATTATAATTACGCTTGTCACTGTGAATTTATTTTCTAAAAGCAAATCTACAGAAAAATTTCCGGAGCCAAGAATATATGGAATGAATAAACCTGCAATTCCTACAATTAAACCTGCCATAGCCGGTTTTGCCCAATTGGGAATTTTTATTTTTTCAAATATCTCGTTACTTTTAAATATAACTTTGGAAAACGCAACTCCCAGCACCCCTGCCGTCAGTCCAAGGATTACACATACTATAACCAGATCTAATGATAATTCACCGCCTGTAATATAAGGGATATTAAAAGAAGGATTTACACCAAGGTAGTGTCTGGCAAAGGAGGCTGCCGTGACAGTTGCTACCAGTACCGGAAATAATAGCGACGGTGAAAATTTTTGTACCAATTCTTCAAGCACAAAGATTGTTCCCGCAATCGGAGCATTAAAAGTTGCACCTATAGCAGACCCTGCACCTGCAGCTATTAATTTATCTTTGTCGGTGCCTTTCATTTTAAATATTTTTCCGACCAGCGCGCCTGCTCCCGCGCCAAGCTGTACGCTTGGTCCTTCTCTTCCCAGTGATAACCCGGAACCTATTCCTGCGACACCGGCAAAGAATTTGACAAATATACTGCGTATTCGTGTAAGATTTCCCATTCTTGCCATTGTCATTTTTACATAAGGAATTCCGCTGCCTTTTGTCTCCGGCGCTATTTTGAATACCAGAAGTCCTGATATTAAACCGCCGGTTGTTGTTATTAACGGAAATATAAGATTTTTAATTCCGGTGCTTAGTGTGTTGCAATAAGCGTTTATGCTGCTGAATGTAAAATCAATACTTATTTTAAACAGAACGACAAGCACTCCTGAAATTAATCCAACAAGAACTGCCTGCAATATAATTTTGCTTCTTGCAATTTCCTGTAAAAAATAGCCCGTTTGTCTGAAAATTTTATTATTTATATGCATACATTAATCATATAACAAAGTTTTAATCCGGCAGGTAAATCTTTTTTAAAGTATCTAAATCATTTCCTGACAAAAATGTTTGTCCGTGCACCTGTGGATACATAATATCTCCGCGGGATGCAGAATGCGGAAGCCCGAGGGCGTGTCCGATTTCATGAAGTGAAGTTTCGTAAAGTTCACTGTCATTTAATTCCCTACCTGTAGCGGGATCCAGAAGAAATATCGTTAAATCCGCTTTTGAGTAAAACCCCAGAGGACTCTGGGTTGCGGCTAACCCGACAGCATTAGAAAAGTCTTTCTTTTGAATTTTGGGATTTTTATCTTCAAATTTTACATGCAATGATGCCGCTAACTTTGCATCTTTCATTTTAAAAGTTACAATTTCATCTGATGCAGACTGCCATGTATTAAATGCTTTTTCTACAATAGCTTTTTTAGGATGGTCTTCTATATACACATTAAGCGGGAAATACCCCCAGCGCGGTGTTCTCCATGCTAAAGTTGCCCCGCAGCATATAAGCATTATGAAGATAAACAGTAAAAATCTTTTCATTAATTATTCCTTAGAATCTTCACGCTTTTGTATGGTATCTTTTATTGATGTTTCTCTGTAAGTTTTATCCAGCACTTCAATATCTTTATCCTGAAGTTCATTTGGTTGGGTTACTTGTTCATAGAAATTTTTTGTAGTTATGTAGCCCTGGTCTTCAATAAGTTTCAGCCCGAGTGCATTTGCAATTTCATGCAGTGCAGCCGCTTTAAATCTTGTATCCGGGAGTTTCTTTCCTCCGACAGCATCTGCAAGTATAACATCAACTTTGAATAAATAAGTAGTGGCAGCATGAATGTCTGTCGTTCCTGGAACATTTGCATCACCTGCGACTTCAAATACTATATTGGCAGAAATTTTGCTTTTTGATTGTTTGAAGCTTATAAGACCGTTGGATTTCGTGCTCCATTCATTTAAAGCTTCATTGATGGCTTCTGCTCTGTCACCAGCAGGAACATAAACTTTTACCGGAAAAAAACTCCATCTCGGCATTGTAAATGCTATTGCGGATGCTGTTGTTACTAATAATAATCCTAAAGTTAATAATATCTTTTTCATAGTGTTTAATATACCATTTTTTTTTGTTTTTGTACAGGGGTACTATCCGATTATGGGTATTGAGTTTTTTGAAATTTTGGGGTATTCTTTAACTTGAAGATAAGGGAGAGTATATGACTACAGAAGTTCAAGAAGAATTAAAGGTTATAAATGACGCGATAAAAGAAGTTGCCAATTTTGTGCAGACTGATGCAACAGTAAAACCGGATTTCGATGAGTATATCAGGACAATAAGCGGAGGCAGACCTCAATCAATAAATTTCCAATCCGCTTGTTTCAACTATATCTTTGAACGTTATCTGGGTGAAGAGCGCAAATCTATATTTGAATTGTATCTCGCTAATACTAAAAAATTGCCGGCAGAAACAAAAAAAGTTATCAAAGCTCTTCAAAAGTCTGTTTCCTCTGTATTTGAGGTTAAAAAAGTACACAGAACCGGTTTTGAATTAGATAATATTATTAACGAAAAATTATACAATGTAACTTCTCTTGTGAAGATGACATCATTTAGAGGTATAGGACCGGGACAGTTTGTTGTAGCAAGGATTTTTAAGTATAACAAAGAACATTATCTTCTGGAAATTTCAGGCGTACTTTCTTCTTCTAAGAGGGATGATGCTTTGAGATTTTCTGTTGCTAAAATTATTCAAAATCCTGAACTTGTATATATGGATAACCCTGAAAAATTAAAAGAAATTGAGAAAAATGTAGCAAAATTATACAAAGATTTTGTTGATTATTTCGGTGTTGATGAAGTTGTAACAACTAATAAATACGCTGACGATATTATAGGGTTGTTTAATGATTATGCGGAAAGCGGCGAAAAGAAAGAATTCGCGGACAAAATCCATGAACCCGCTGCGTACAGATTTTTCAATGTAAGTGAATTTAACAATTCATATTCAAACTTCCTTGAAAATTCTTTAGGCGGTTTTTCTTCCCATAAAGAAGAATATGATGTAGGTATTTTGTTTGATGAAGAATTAGGGCTTTATGCAGTTCCTTTCTATGCAACTTTTAACAAAATTTTTGAAGCTAAAGATTATTCAAAGATTATCAATTATGATAAATGCGTTGAATATATGCTTAAAAATGATAAACTTTCCGCAAATTTAATAAAGCGGGTAGCCGCAAAACACGATAACTTTATGAAAGTTGTTAATGAAATATTGAAGAAAAATTATACTCTGGAAGAGCTTTTACAAACTTATAAGGCTCCGTATCTGGAACAAAAAATCTTTTCTTCAACAACTGTTCTTTATAAATCAAAAGCATTTTCAAGAACTCTCGGTATAATTGAAGAGCATGAAGAACGCCCTAAAATTGATACAACAGGTGTCGGACGCAATGACCCTTGTCCTTGCGGAAGCGGGAAAAAGTTCAAAAAATGCTGCGGTGCTGCTGCGCTAAACAATTAATTTCATAAGCGCATCAGGACATAAGCCTATAATATTTTTGAAACTGCCTTCTACGTTTTTGACAAAACCTGAAGGCAGTTCCTGTATTCCGTAAGAACCTGCTTTGTCGAGAGGCTTGTATTCTTTTACGTAAGATTCAATCTGTTCATCTGTAAGTTGTTCAAATTCGACATAAGAGGTAACTGCGGTCTTTTTGACTGTATTGTTTTCAGTGTTTATAACTGCAATAGCCGTAACAACTTTATGTTTGCGTCCTGATAATCTTTTCAGCATTGATATTGCTTCAGCTTCGTCTTTTGGCTTTCCTAATATCTCATCATCAAGCACAACTACAGTGTCTGCGCCGATTACGAGGGCATTTTCTTTAATTCTGTTTGAAACATCCAAAGCCTTATTGTATGCAAGATTTTCAATAAATTCATAAGAAAAAACCGTCCTCGTATGATCTTCCTCATACTGCGACGGTATAATCTCAAATTTTAAATTAGTTTCTTTTAAGATATTTTGTCTTCTGGGAGATGAAGACGCAAGTATAATTTTTCCCATCAGCAGTTCCTCGTATTCGTTCTGACAGATTTAGTTTATCAGAAAAATAAGAGGAACAAAAACTTTGGAAAGCTATTGTAAAGTTCGTGTTCGATTATATCTTGCCGTTTTGGCATTTATTGCATAACAGGCTATATTAAGACGCTGTTTAAGCATCATCATGTTCCTGTGCATATTGGCATAATCATTCATTGCCCCCATCATCTTGTCCGGGTCAACCATTGATTCCATATTGTCATGATTATCTACGCGTTCGTCTTGGTATTTTTTGACCAGTAGCTGGTCGATGTAATCTTCAGCACCTATTGCCATGCCGATCCTCCCTATTGAATTGTGTGTGATGAGAAAGTTTAAATATCCTAATATATTCCTTATGTATATACAAAGTATTTTACTTTTCAAAAATTGCCTTTTTTTGTACAAATGTGAAGAAATGTTAAAATAAAATTTAAAAATGTATTTTTTCCACACGGAAGAATATAATAAATGTATGAAAGAGATAAGTATAATTGCACCGTTAAAAAAGCCAGAGGACATTGATTTATTCTGTAAATCCACCAATTGCCGCTCTTATTATGTTTATTACAAAAAGTTTTTAAACAACAACTTTGAGTACGTAAATGAGTTTGTGGAAGCCGCAAGACGTCAGGGGTGCAAGTTTTATATTAATTTTAAACATGATATAACGGAAGAGAATTTGCCAGAGATTAAAAAAATGCTGAAATTCCTCAAGACAGCAGGAATTGACGGCATTTTTATAAACAGTTTTGCTATGCTTGAGGCAATAAAGGTTTTTAAACTTCCGTTTGATGTTATTGTAGATTCGTATTTTGACATTCATAATCTTTCGGGCATTGATTTTATAAACAGTTTTCACAAAGTAAACGGCGTGATTATTACGGAAGAAATTTATATGAAAAATATAGCCAAGATTAAGAAATATACAAACCTGCCGCTTGCTATAGATTCTGATAATCTCCCGTGGTGTGCGGAAGATATTATAAAACTTAATGCTATCGACAATGTGATTATCAAAGGAAAATTCGCCTCCTCTGACGAAATACTTGAAGGTATTGAACTTGTGGAGAAAATTCTTGAAAAGCCTAAACTCTTTAAGAATCAAAAGCTTCCGTTTAAACATGTGCGTAAATGTATTTATCAGACAAACCATTTTTCAGGAGAAATGGTTAGTGCCAAAGGTCGCGATTTTAAATTTAGCCGTCATATCCAAAATTTTGAATGGGATATTAAAAGAACCCGTATTTCCAAAACTATTAATTATGAGCGGAATTCGGAGATAAAGATTAACCTGCGGCTTTCCGAGTTAGAGCAGATTAAGGAACTCAACAAATATATAAAAAAAATAGGTACAAATCCTGTTTATTCCATTGAATACGGCGAAATCCTTTCTACTGCAGACCTTGCAACAAGCAGTTTTCATGAAATCATAATTAAGGTTAAAAAGTTTTGTACTGATAACGGTATTCACTTTCAGCTTTCTACTCCGAGAATTCTTATTGAACGCGATTTTGACAGAGTATTTGAGTATGAAAAGCAAATATTGCTTGATGAACCGGCGCCGTCATCCTTGATAATAAACAATATAGGCTATTTCTGGGCAGTCATTAATGATCCTGATATTAACCATATTTCACTTGAAATCGGACAGGGGATTAATCTTTTGAACAGTATGTCAATTAAATGCCTTAATAATCTGCATCATTTACACACGGTTGATTTTACCTCATTTAATGATATGGAAAGTGTTCTGCAGACTTTGAAAAAAGTACGTAATATTATTGAGAACAAAAAATACACAATAGCGGGTAATATCAGAGTGCCAAGTTTGGGGTTGTGTCCTTTAAATAATGACAGCGCAATTATTTCCCGCCTGTCCTGCAAGGCACCCTGTCACAGAGGCGGGTATGCATTGAAAGATCCGTCATTAAAGAAAATTTATCCGTTTACCTGCGACGGATTCTGCAGAATGCACATGTTTGAAGACCGGATTCTGGAAGATTTCAGCCATATTGATGAACTTACTGATGCCGGTATAAATGAATTAGTCTTTGACTTCAGTGCATTGCCGGCAAAATATGTTCCTATCTTACTTGATAAGTATTTTAACAGATAATTTATTTTATCGGTATAAGAGTATTTAAATCAACATCAAGAGCTTTTGCTATAGAAATTATAGTAAACAGTGTAGGATTTGCAACACCCCGTTCAATCATATTGACAGTATCAAGTGAAATTCCTGCCTTTGTTGCAAGGTTAAGTTGTGATATTTTGCGTTTTGCACGTTCCACACGCATATTTTTTGCCAGCTTTTCATAGTATTTCTTAATATCCATTTCTTAATTCTAATATATTGACATCACGAGTATACGGAATATAATATAGATAATACGGATTATATTACGTGTTATTTATGTTATATTCATAATTTGAGGTTGTGTTTGATGAAAAAGAGCGGACGAAAAGCTTTCACACTGGCAGAAGTACTGATAACTCTCGGTATAATAGGCGTTGTTGCAGCTTTGACTATACCTACGCTTATCAACCATTATCAAAAAGTCGTGATGAGTGCCCGTAATAAGAAATTTGTGAGTTCAATAAATCAGGCAGTGCTTCGTTCTACTGCTGATAACGGTCCTCCTCATGAATGGCCTAATCATATCCTGTATCATGATCCGGAATCTTTATATGACTGGTTTGATGAATACATTATGGGATATATGAAAATTTTAAAAAACTGCCGGCATGATCCTATCGGCTGTATTGCGGAATATCGCTGGTGTGAAACCGCAGACAGATGCTGGTCTGCTAACGGGATAGGCAACAGTAATGTTTTATATGTGTTTAATGACGGCAGTATGATTATTGCACTTACCGGTGGAGGTTTAAATAATGACACCGGTATCACCACAGGTTTAACTATCCATATTCGTTTTGATGCCAACGGTTATGCAAAGCCTAATCAGTACGGTCGCGATATTTTTTCATATAGATTTACGGTTGCAAAAAACAAGTTTTACATAACCTGTGATAACCATAAAAACCTGACCGGCGGGACTGTTTCTACAAATAACAGCAGAACTTATCTTATAGAAAGCTGCAAAACTGATCCGCAGACCTGTAGTTGTTTGTTAATGAAAGATAATTACGAATTTAAAAATGATTATCCGTACAGATTATAAATCAAAACACTCGTTAAGTTTACTAAAAAAGCCTCTCGTTTAATTGAGAGGCTTTTTAACAATTAATTATTCTGCTATTTTATATTTTATAATGGAATTAGACCCCTGAGATGAAATGTAGAGAATATTCCCGCCGATATGGAGCCCGTAGGGTTTTTGGACATTACCCAGCAATATTGAAACGTAGCCGTTTTTTCCGACTTTTAAGACGTTATTGTTGTTGTAATTGGCAATATAAATATTGTCTTCTGCATCGCTTGCCATACCTATAGGGCCGTTCAGGCGGGCATCTTTAAGAAATACAAGCCGTCTGCCGTCTGTTGTAATTTTATAGACTATATTATCCGAAAATCCTGCAACGTAAAGGTTACCCTCTTTGTCGGTTGTAATACCAGTAGGGCTTACAATATCTTCATATATTCCCGGTTTAGCCGTCTCGGAATCTGCCTTGAGCTGGTCAGCCTTGATTGTTGCTAAATCTGTATTCAATGTATATGCCAGTTCCTGTGCTTTCTGGTAAATCGGCGCATTGGGCGGAATTATTGAAAGATACGATTTGGCATTGTCTGTTTGATTTAATTTTGCACTAAGGTAGGCAGCTTTGTAGGTTGCCTCGTAATCATTTGGATTTCTGACAATGATTTGTTTAAACGTTGAAAGCGCTGCATCATATTGCTGCAGGTATTCAAGAATAGAGCCGAGATTAAAATATGCATCTGTGTAATTAGGGTCTAATTCAATGGCTTTTCTAAAAGCTGCCATTGATTTATCGTAAAGACCGACTTTATAATGATCTACGCCCTGATTGTAATATAATTTTGCTTCTGTCATGACATCTTCTGCCGCAGCAAAAGATGCCATTCCAAAAGCTAATATAAAAGCTGTAATTAACAGTTTTTTCACTACCTGCTTATTTCCTCTAATTCCTCAATGAGTTTTTCATTTTTCTTTGCAAATTCACTTCCTCTCGCTATTATAGCAAGTTTTAGAATATTTGCAAGGTTAATCGAAGTCATATCTTTGTAGTTATCCGGTAATCTTAAAGACCAATTTTGATCTCCTGATGTTCCCGGTCTGTTGTATACATCGCAGAGTTGGAAGAAATCCGTGAAGAAAATCTGGAGATTTTCTGCCTTTGATGCAAAGATTTCAACCAGTTTTGTTTCTGTTAAAAAGTCAACATCATCTGTAAGTCTTACAATGATATCATCTTTATTTTCACATTCCGCAAAAAGGTCTTCCGCGAGATTTTTTGCATGGAGATATCCCTCGTGCGTATGAATCATAGATTCAGCCCACATTCTGATAGGTTCATTATCATGTGTTCCTACCATAGCCCATACATTTTTTTCAATATTACAGCATCTGTAAGGGTGTTCAGGTTTTTCTGGCACTACAAACTGTGTGAGGCGCATACCCTGAAGTTTATATTCTTTCATTACTGCTGCAACAGGGTTTGTAAGTGTACCGAGGTCTTCGCATACAATTGCATTTTTATCAAGACCTTCTTCTTCCGCAGCTGCAATAACGATTTTTTCTATAAGTCTGCCATAAGCTTTAATTTGCGCTTTTGTTAAAGTTTTCACACGTTTTTCTTTGTCAGCCTCAAGCGTAGTATCCAGATCGTCAAGTTTTGCAATCGCAAACTGTTTCAGGAACGGATGTTCAGGTGAAGAATACAATCTGCCCGCACCTTCTTCAATTTTAGGTTTTTTGCCTGCTTTGTAAACCCATGGGTCGATTAGACCTACAATGTGGTCAATTCTTACTCCGCCCGGATTTTCTCTGAACATTTTTTTGTAGAGCTGTTTCATCAGCATTCCGCCCTCGCCGAGGGAACCATCTGCATTATACATTGTATCAGGATTCATTACAGGGAAGCCCCAGGCCTGTCCGTCTTTTGAAAAATAATCAGGCGGGCAGCCAAGCATCCATCCGTCTAAGAAAAGTGACTGGTATGCCCATGTATCTCTGTCAGAAAATGCAACCTGACGGTCTGCAATCATTTTTATTCCGTTTTCAAGTGCGTATTCACGAGTTTTTTCGTTTTGTTTGTTTAATACAAACTGGATAAATTTGTATTTTTCAATGTCATTTTCGTATTTTTTAGAAATTTCATCAATACGTTTTGCAAATTCCATTTTTTCTTCAATAGATTTAGGATTGAAGAGGTTTTTGTCAGTTTCGGAATCCCACAGCGGCCAGTAGTCATTTCCGTGTTCTATTGATAAAGCTTCGTAAAGACTGTCTTTGTCAAGCCAGAAGTCATTTCTTATTTTGTATTCCTGAAATTCTTTCAAAAGTTTCTTATCAGGGTTTGCTTTAAAGTTTTGCCATGCTTCATTAAGTGCTTCTGCCTGTTTTTGATAAATATAAGCATAAGCTGTTTTGTTTGTATCTTTGTTCGGATTGCCCGCAACAATTTCTTCAAAAGTTTCTTGAGACAGAATAGACTTCCATTCAGGAGTTGTAAGCTGTTTAAGGTCTATAAAAAGCGGATTGCCGGAAAAAATTGTGCCTGTATAAGGCGATGCGTCACAGCTTTTTGTTTTTCCTGCTGGTCCGAGTTGTATAGCGTTAAAAATTCCTGAAGCAAAATCAATAATTTCTTTGCCGCCGTTGGAATTCATCGTGCCGAATCCGGTATTTTCACCTGCTGCAGACGGAAAACTACCGCCGTGCATAATGAGTGCAAAATTCTTTTTGTTTAGCGCCTTAAGTGCTTTTTTGATAGTTTTAACTCTCTTTTTGTCATCTGTTTTACAAAGCATATATTACCTCTTTCCCAAAATAATCAACATATTTATATTATCATGTAAAAATATTTTGGCAAACCGCTGGTGTTATTGTGGGTTCCGAACTATGTTGCCATACCCTGACCGGCGGGAGAATAGTCAATAAGTGAATAGGTGAATGAGTGAATAAGTTCTTTTATAAATCAAGCTCAGTGATAATTTTACTACAACTGATTTATTTTCGGACTTTTTCACTTTTCACTCTAATTTAATCGTTGTAGAAATGTAGGACAAGTCGGTTGGGCATACTTGAAATGTTCTACTGACCGATTACGTTTTAATGGGGACTATTCAGGTATGCCCAACCGACAGTTGCGTTCGACCTCGAAAGAGAAAAGAGAATTACATCTTGAATATGCGAAAGAAACAGGCAACCAGTACGGGTTAGGCGGAACAAATATATTTTCATTCTCTGACCCGCCGATTATAGAACAAATCAAGGTCGGTAACAGTTTCGTTCCTAAACCTGACGGACAAAAAGGACTACCGCAGCAAACATATAATTGTTCTTGCAATCTGGTTGGGATTAAGAACCCTCAATACTACATAAACAGAAGAAAAATTGAAAATGCTAAAAGAACTATTTTCACAAAGATTAAATACGCAATCGAAAACCGTACAGAACGCAATAATTACGCTTGGCGATACAGACGATTCGGGCAGGGGCAGGAAGTTTAAAGCTCGTTTTATACAGCCGGGGATAGCAGGTTATCCTGGGCAGTTTGGGAATGCTTTAATCCGCAAAGAAACACTGGATAAATTTATAAATACAATGATTGGCGTTCCTGTAATCATTAATCATCAGGACGTGACAAAAGACAATGCTGATGAAGTACGCAGAGGCGTAGTTTCAGATGTTTGGTATAACCCTGAAATTAATTGGTTTGAATGCGCAGGCGTCATCTGGGATGAAACCGCACAAAACCTGATTACAAACAAAGGCTGGTCAGTTTCTTGTTCTTATGATGTAAAGCTTGCAGACGACGCGGGCGGAACAGAAAATAATATTCCGTATGATATTGAGTTCTTAGACGGGGTGTTTACCCACCTTGCAATCGTTGACAATCCGCGCTATGAGCGAGCAAATATTGTATTTAATTCAAAGACGGTAGTTAAAAACGAAAACCATAACGCACAGGTAATTGAGCAAATATTCCAGGAAGCGATAGATGAAGTTTTGCAGGAAATAGCACAAGATGCTTAGTGAAAAAGAAAAAATATTGTTGCAACTGGATGAATACGCAAAAAAATTAGGTATAACTCTTTATACCATTGAATTTGGGCTAACACCTGCCCCGAAGAATTGCACATATAGAATTTATGATTTTAACCTTTGCCCTAAATCAAAAGAGAGATTTGCAGAAGCTATAAGTTATGTTGAATGTGTAAAATCCGGGAATAGTCGTAACTAACCGGCGGGTGGATGTCAAAAATTAAGCGTTGATTTTTATTATCGTTTACAATGCTTGAAAAATAAACGTTTCTACACATCCTGTCATCAGTAACTATTGTGACCCTGTGACAAGCTTTCAACTCGTTTAATTTCTTTTCAATTTCGATAGCCTTCATGTTCTCATCTCCTTTCATTGGAATTGTGGTTAATTACATGAATACAACAGAGGTGAGGGCATGGGGGATTATTTAATAAAATCTTAAGGTTTAAAATGGACAAACTTAAAGACTACATAAAAACACTGTTAAAACTTGCTATAAACAACAACCCGGAGGTGTTGAATGTTGTTAGGAATGCTAAAGTTGAAAATGACGCCGCTTTTGAAAGCAAACATCCGAGAAAAGAAGACGGCACTTTTACAAGGACAAACGGACAAAACTTTTATAACGAAACAACAAAAACAATAAAATTAAAAGGTAACGAACTTGGTTCTACTGATGAAGAAATCAGAGAAAACGGGCTAAAATACTTTAAAGAAAATTATCAGGGTAAAAAGTTTGATAATCCTGAACTGAAAGAAATTTTATTTAGCAACCCAGGCATAAAGAAGTTTTATACAAGTAGTGCAGATATACATAAAATAAAAGCAATCCCAGCATTAAAAGACATTATTGAAAAAGGGAAATACCAAGGTTCAGAAGATTTAGCGCATCCAAGACACGACGGAATAATTAAATTTCACCGCATAAATCATAATGTTTCGATAGACGGACATAAAGAAAATATGTCTGTGTTGATTGGAGAAGATAAAAATGGTAATAAGTTTTATAACTTAAACCATAGAACTTATAAAGCAGAAAACTCCTCAAGGGGTGAACGCGCTATAGGCGTAGCCAATGAAGAGTTTCTTATAAACATTATACCAGATTTCAACGAAAATTTCAACCCCGGAGCACCAAATATGAAGAAACATGAAGTACAAAATCATAAGGAGAATACAGAAATGGCATTAATTGACGAACTAAAAAAGCTCATCACTAAGGTCGAAAATGACAAAGCGGCTTGCAAGCAGAGTGCGCAGCGAAGCGAAGGCACGTTTAATGCGAGCAACCAAGGAGAAGAAGATATGGACGACAAAGAAAAAGTTATTATTGTTGGGCAAGTATGCCCAACCGACAGTACTGTAATTGAATTGCAAAAGATTACAAAAAATCCGCCTCTAAATTGAAGCGGATTTTTATATGATATTTGTTTATTGATTTCAAATTAATAAATGTAGCAGAGTACTTCGCCGCCAAGGTTTTCTTTACGAGCTTTTCTGTCTGTCAACAAACCTTTGCTTGTTGATACAATTGCTACACCCATACCGCCCAATACTTGCGGAAGGTTTTTAGCTTTGCAGTATGTTCTTAAACCCGGTTTTGAAACTCTTTTCAAACTTGTAATTACAGGCTTACGTTTTTCATCGTATTTCAATTCGATTTCTAATACTTTGAATTTGCCTACTTCTTTTATTGTGTAATCAGTAATGAATCCTTCTTCTTTTAATAATTTTGCTAATTCAACTTTTAATTTAGAAGACGGAATTTCAACGCTAGGGTGTGATACCATATTAGCGTTTCTGATTCTTGTTAGCATATCTGCTATCGGATCTGTATTCATAATTATTTTCCTTTTCAACTTATGCCGAATCTCTCCGGCGCTACTTACTAAATTTTATTGTCCGGTTCAGCTTTTGTGCTGCCTTGACATATTTCTAGCAGTTTAGCAAGTC
>CALUTF010000013.1 GCA_944323595.1 Candidatus Gastranaerophilales bacterium
TAAGGCGGTTTGACCGGAGGGACAAACGGCGGATAAACAGGTTCCGGCGGTTTTTCTACAAAATCAGGCGGATCTGATAATTTATCTATCCAATCACCGTATGCGTGTTCCGGAGTTTTGCCGCCGAATTGATTTTTTAAATCATTTAAATTGTTATTGTGATTGTTTACGAGATTATCCCATGCTTCTTCTGTCAGAGTATCCCAATCTTGAGACCCCATATTTGTAAAGTTCGGATCAATTGCTCCGTTTGTTTTACCATACCATTCTTCGACATTGTTTTTGTCAAACCAATCTTCGTAATTATCACCGTAAATCTCTTTTAAGTGGTTTTTATAAGCAGGGTTGTCGGTCATAGGAATACCGTATTTTTGTAAAAATTCACTCTTAGTTGCACTTGTATCAAAATTAGTGCCGTCAAGATTTGTGACCATTAACCTGCCTGCATTATCCACAAGACCATACTGATTCTTCAATGACTGATAAGTATAAATTGTATTGGCAGTCAAATTGTAAGAAGTTTGTTTCCCGTTAGCATCATAATACACATACTCAAATTTGGTAGCATTCAAGGCTTCCATATACTCATCACTGGCAGCCTGAGTTTCGTTTGCAAGGCGAACTTTACTGTTCGCAACCATTTGCGAACGGTATTCGTTATTTGTTAACCGAGTTGTAATACTCAGCAACCTTGCCTGTGATGCTGCCATTCCCATTTTATCGATAAATCCTTTCGTATACACATGGTTTATCGGATTTTTCGCGGAAAAGTTTAATAATTTCAGAGCATTATTACAAAATATTACAAAGTTTATACAGTAATTTCCTGCCCTAATTTTTTTATAGTTTTTATATCTTCTTCGGGATTTTTGCCGACGGTTGTGAGGTAATTACCTATTAAAATACCTTCAACGCAAGTTTTTAGCGCTTTTTCCTGATTTTCCGGAGATAATCGCATTCTGCCGCCACAAAATCTTATCACGGAATCCGGATTTGCTATTTTAAACACTGCAATTGTTCTTAAGATATTTTCTTCATCAATTTTATCGTAGTAACTTTCAAAAGGCGTTTGAGCAATAGGCATCAAGATATTTATCGGAATACTTTCCGGATGGATTTCCGAAAGTTCCATAGCCATTTCAATACGCTGCTCAACACTTTCGCCCATTCCGAGAATAACACCGCAGCACAATTCCATTCCGTACTTTTTGACCAATTTACAGGTATTTAATCTGTCCTGCCAGCTGTGAGTTGTGCAAACTTCAGGATAATACGATTCTGCAGTATTGATATTGTGATGAAATCTTTTCAAACCTGCATCTGCAAGCATTTTAGCCTGTTCTTCGTTTAAGATACCGATAGATGCACAGCTTTTTATACCGTCAATGGTATTTAATTCCTTTACCATTGCAATAATTTTATCGAAATCTTCTTCATCAGGGGTCTTTCCTGATGTTACAACCGCAAACCTTGTTGCAAGATTTGCCTTTGACTCCAGTGCAGCTTTTTTTATGATATCAAGTTCAACAAGCGGGTAAGATTCAATATCCGTCCGGTAGTGGGAACTTTGTGCACAATATTTGCAATTTTGGGAACATTTGCCGTTTCTGGCATTTACAATTGAGCAAAATTCTATTTTATTTGAATGAAATTCGGCAGCTCTATTTAAAAGTTCATCCAAGTCCAAGTTGTATAAATCAAGTAATTCTTCTTTTGTTAAACTCATTTTAATAATCCTTATTCAATACAATTTTTAGCACGAATAAGGCTTATTTTCAAATCAAAACGATAGTTTACAATTTAAGCCAGCAGGCAGCGGAATGGTTTTCATTGATGAGCATAAGTTCCGGAATTTCTCTTATGCATTTATCCATACAATATTCACATCTCGGATGAAAGCGGCAGCCCGTAATTTCCTGATAAATAGAGGGCGGTTGACCGTGAATAGTTTCAAGTTTGGCTCCGCGGTTGGACGGAATTGATTTTAAAAGCGCAAGAGAATAAGGATGCTGAGGATTTAAGAAAAATTCTTTAGCCGGTGCGCTTTCTACCACTCTTCCGGCATACATAACAGAAATAAAATCCGCATTTTCCGAAACAAGAGCCAAATCATGTGTAATTAACAGAATTGAGACACCTGTTTCCGTTTTAATTTTTTGAAGAAGTTTCATAATTTGCGCCTGAATAGTAACATCAAGAGCGGTTGTAGGTTCATCAGCAATAAGGATTTCTGCATGGCAGGCAAGAGCCATTGCTATAATTGCACGCTGTTTCATTCCGCCTGAAAATTCGTGCGGATAGGAGTTAAACCGTTCTTCTGCACTTGGAATTTGTACTGTTTTAAGCGCCTCTATTGCTTTTTCGTATGCTGCATTCCCGCTAAGCCCCTGATGGATTTTTATGACTTCCAAAAGCTGGTTTCCAACTGTGTAGAGAGGATTTAAAGACGTCATAGGATCTTGCGGGATAAGTGCAATTTTTGCACCGCGCAGGGTTGAAAGACGGGTTTTATCAAATTTCAAAACATCTTCGCCATTGTATAAAATTTCACCTGATTTTATAAGAGCATTTTTCGGTAAAAGGCGCAAAACACTCATTGCACTAATCGTTTTGCCGCAACCGGATTCTCCAACAAGTGCATGCATTTCACCTTTATCAAGTGATAACGAAACATCCCATAAGGCTTGACGAAATCCGCTTTCCGTATTAAATCCCAAATTCAGATTTTTTATCTCTAAAATTTTATTCATTTGAGAATATTATACAATAGAATTTATATTTTCCGTATTAATCTGTATGGCAAATATAATGTCTGATACAAGTAATATTTATACAATTTATAAAAGACCTTTTTGTAAAATTTTGTAAATAATACAGAAAATATTTAAAGATTTACAATAAAATTTCCGATTAAAAACCTATCAATTATAACCACGAGGGTATTTATAATGTGTGATAAACTTTACGATAGTTTATTAGTTTCGGACACAAATAAACTTAAATTATTATTAGCGGCAATAATTGCGGGAACAATACCTGCAGGAGCGGTCGAATTAAATCAGACTCTTGGTGCTGAAAGTGCTTATAACATTGTTCCTGTTTCACAGGCAGAAGCAACCGAGGATTCTATCGTTACATATACTTATGAAAACGGTGAAACCGTTCCTCATTATTACAATATTAAGGTAAAAGACAATGTAACGGGCAGTTCAACAAGATTTCAAAACGAAGATTTTTATGATACAAATGCTGACGGTCAGGCAGATGATATTACGGGAAACTTCTCCGGTAACACACAAAGCGGCACTAATGCTCTGGGGGGTGCGGTATTTAACTCTAACGAAGTAGGCAATATTAACGGGCACTATATTAATAACACAGCTACTACTTCCAGCAATTATGCCGGCGGCGGCGCTATTATCAATTACAAGGATAAAAATAATTCAAGCATCCAGAATATCATGGGTGATATAACCGGCGATTTTATAGGTAACAGAGCGGTATCAACAAATACGTCTTCAAATATTAATAATAATTTTGCCACAGGCGGCGCCATTTTTAATGATGATTACGGTACGATTGGAAATATTAAAGGTGACTTTATTAGAAATAATGTAACATCTACTCTGGGAATTGCCGGCGGCGGTGCAATAAACAACAATGCCGGAGCTGTTATTAATTCAATAACAGGGAATTTCATCGGAAATACTGCAACACCGTTATATGTCTACGGCTCCGGTGGAGCTATTTTCAACTCTGCAGACAGAGGGACTATTCCGAATGGATATATTGGATCAATTTCAGGCAATTTCATTAATAACGGGATTACAGCCGCAAGTCCGGTTGCTCAAAATTATCCTTTTGCGCAAGGAGGAGCAATCAGTAATGATGGTTCCATGGGCAGTATTAACGGATATTTCAGCGGGAATTACGTAATAAGCAATCTGAGTCAGGCTGTTGGAGGCGCTATTTGCAGCCTTGGTACAGTTGATAGTATCTCCGGTACTTTTATCAATAACTATGCCGTGTCAGGTCAAGATAGTTCTATAGGCGGCGCTTTATCTATCAAACAGGATACACAAAGCATAAAAGGAGATTTTATCGGGAATTACGCTGAATCCTCCGGTGGTGCAGCCCAGGGTGGTGCGGTTGTTATTGTAGGAAACTTAGACAATCTTGAAGGTAATTTTTACGGGAATTACGCAAAAGCAAACAACACCGCACAAGCAAGCGCAGGAGCTATTCATAATACCGGAAACATCATTGATATAAAAGCAAATTTTGTTTCAAACTATGCAGAAAGCGTTGATAAAAATTCTGGCGGGGGCGCTATATATAATGTTGGCACCATTGAAAATTTAACCGGAGACTTTACCGGTAACTATGTTTACGGAAAGAATACAGGCGTTGCCGGCGGTGCTGTATGGAATACAACTGACGGAGAAATGACTTTTACAAACGCAAATTTCTATGATAACTATGTCAAAACTGACAACCCCGATATAAATATCCGCGGCGGTGCTATTTATAATGCAGGAGAAGTTAATGTAAACGCCGTTAACGGTAAAAGTGTTTTTAGCGGCAACAAAATAGTTAAAGGTGATACAACAGAACAAAATGCCATATATTCAGCAAGCTCAGGTATTGTAACCTTAAATGCCGAAGATAACGGTGAAGTTATATTTTATGATGAAATTGACGGTACAGAGGGCTATACATTAAATATCACAGGAGATGATACAAGTACCGTCTCAATTAATAACAATATTAAAAATGCAAATATAACTAATACATCTTATGATATGAATATTGCAGAGGGCAGTTACCTGAACAACAACAACTCTTTATCGCTAAACAGCGGTACAATTAATATCCAGCACATGGACCTGACACCGGTTGATTTCAGAAATTTTGATATGGTTGACGGTGAAATAAATATCGCATCTGTTGATGTTGATTTAGCAACTCAACAAATGGGCAGGTTTACTGCAGATTCCTACAACAATGTTACTGAAGATGCAAAAATTAACATTCAGGGTATGAATTTGTTATCTGACGCTCCCGAAGACAGAGATGTGACTGCATTATATTTCGCGCAGCCGGATATCAAAGAAAACGTTGCAACAAGGGAACTTAACCTGCCGGATTCTGGACAAAAAACATATACTCCCATCTATCAATACAACGTAGTATACGACACAGAAAATGAATACAATAATCAAGGTGACGGAGGTTATTTTGTTTTTACCAGAGGAGATAAAATATTAACTCCCGGAGGTGGTACATCTTCAACCGGCAATCCATCTGACGCTTTCAACCCTGCTGTTTTAGCTACTCCTGTCGGTAACCTCGCTGCTGGTCAGGCTGCTATGAACGAAGCATTCAAATACGTCTTCGAACACGCTGATGCGTTCACTCAATTACCAGCTATGGAGCGTTACGCTAAAATTAATGCTAACAAATATGCATTAAGTACTGACTTCAACAATAATTTGCCGGATTATACTTCATATCCGGATAAAGGTGTCTGGTTCAGACCGTACACCACTTTTGAAACCATGAACATTAAAAACGGGCCTAAAGTTGATGCCATTACTTACGGTTCGCTTGTTGGATATGATGGTGAATTCAAAGAAATGAAAAATGGCTGGCATAGAGTATTCACTGGTTATGCAGGCTATATGGGCTCTTCTTTGAATTACTCCGGTGTTGATACCACTATGAACGGAGGTTTATTAGGCTTCACTGAAACTTTCTACAAAGGTAACTTCTGGACTGCTATCACTGCGTCTGCCGGCGCTTCCGTTGGTGAATCACATACTATGTACGGTAAAGAAGATTATACTAGTTTGTTAGCAGGCGTTGGCTCTAAAACAGGGTACAACTTTGAGTTTAAAGACGGTAAGTTCATTATCCAGCCGATTATGTTCTTGTCTTATACCTTTGTTAACACCTTTGATTATAAAAATGCTGCCGGAGTTAGCATTGAATCTGACCCGTTGCACACTATTCAATTGAACCCGAGTGTTCGTTTCATTGCGAACCTCAAGGGCGGTTGGCAGCCGTACGCTTCTGTCGGTATGGTCTGGAACTTAATGAATGAATCCAAAGTTACCGCTAATAACGTTAAGCTTCCTGAAATGAGTGTTAAACCTTATGTTGAATACGGGGTTGGTGTTCAACGTAACTGGGCTGACAAGTTCACTGCGTTCTTGCAAGCTATGATTCGTAACGGCGGCAGAAACGGTGTTGCTCTCACAGGCGGCTTCCGTTTCATGCTTGGCTCTGAACCTAAAAACTCCGACAAACCTAAGGTTAAAAAAGAGATTAAATCTCTTTGATGCAGACTGATAACATACCTCACCCTACCCTCTCCTACTTAGGAGAGGGGTAAACGAAGCATTTGCATCAGTATGACTCTTCAATGTCGGAACAGTCGCCTGTATTAGGTGTTCAAGAAGTTTTTAATATCTTTGTATTGGCGGCTTTTATATAAACCATTGTTCCCTCTCCTTTGCAAGGAGAGGGGGGAGGTGCTAATGCGTAAGCAATGTAGGTCGGATTTACTAATCCGACAATATATCTGATTTATTATCGGACTTATTCACTCTTTAAATTTCCGCAAGCGCAAGATTTGAAAGTTCGTCTTCCAGCAAATTCTTCTGGAATGCTTCGCTCTCGTCTATTAAATCAAGCATCTCCCCGTAACGCGCCTCATGCAAAACTTTTGACAGTTCTCCGCCGCCGATATAATCAATCCTGTAATAATCAGGGTGTTTTTCTGTAATTTTGATTAAGCCTATATCCTCAAACATATCAAACAAAATCTCAAATACCTTAACCGGCTTGCCGAGAAAACTTGAACATCTTTTGAATTCCACCTTGCCGCCGTTATTATTATGGGCATATTTCAACATGCCGGCACATGTTTTTAAAAACTCCTTTTCATCAAAGTATTTTATGTCATAGTTCATAAAATGTATTGCTTTAGGATTTGTAGCGTCCAGAATTTTGTTAAACAAAACTCTGTCGGCAGGATAATCAAAAAACATTAATGCGTCACAGCTGCGGAGATTATCTCTGGAAATTATTTTTTCCGTTAAATTTTTGTATGGACTAAGTTTATCCAAAACAGTTTTACTTTCTGCAAAAATTACTATATCCTGTTTGGTTGTCTTCACATAGTCATTTACCTGAGGCAAAATATTTGTTTTCTTTCTGTGATCATAAATCTTTAATTGATTTGTGCTTTCTTCTGTTTCTTTCAAATATTCTGAATGGATATCATCAATTATAAGCTGCACGCTGATGTTACCGTTATATTCGTTAATTTGCGGGTGGAATGCCAGATCAAGCGTATCACCGCTGACAAGCGAGATATCCCCTTTAGACCACCACAGACACGTAAATTCTTCGTTTGCAGCCTGTACTTTTAATCTCAAATGATCTTTATTTTCACCGATAAGCCGTTTTTCTTTCAGCTTTAAATTCCGCATAACAAAAACCGGACTCGGATTTGATGCGCCAAACGGCTCAAGTTTGGAAATTTCTTCAACCAGATGTACATCAACTTCGCGCGGCGAAAGTTCAAGGTCTATGTTTATATAAGGTTTTATCTCTTTTCCGGATGTAAATTCTTTTATTGTTTTATTGAGTGCGGCTTTTACTTCATCAAAACTTGTTTTCTCAGGAGAAAAATACAGTCCTGCAGCAAGAGAGTGCCCGCCAAATCCGTCAAACAACTCTGCATTTGCGTTTATTACATCATATAAATGTATCCCCTCAACACTTCTTGCAGAACATCTCACCTGTTTTGTTTCTTCGGAATATGTCATCAAAAATACGGGCTTATAATATTTTTCCATTAATTTTGATGCCACAATTCCGACAATACCTACATGCCAGTCTTTTTTAAACAATATAATTGCAGGATTTCTGTTGCCCTCCGCCTGCACCATTGCATCGGCTTCCATAAAAGTATCCTGACAAAGAGTCTGGCGAATTTTGTTAAAATCATTCAAAGCCTGAATAGCCATTTCAATCTCCTGATGATTGTCGGATATCAGAACTTTAAGAGCATCTTCAACAGTATCAAGGCGTCCGGAGGCGTTTATTCTCGGCGCAACGCCAAATGCGATTTGTTCGGCAGTAATCCCGTTTTCCACCTTATACCCCGCACTTTCAAGCAAACGTTTCAAACCGTAATGCTTGCCGCTTGAAATAAGTTCAAGTCCTTTAGTGACAAAATATCTGTTTTCCCCAATCAAAGGCACCACATCGGCAACTGTTCCGACAGCCACAAACGGCAAAATTTCATAAATATATGCTGTCTTATTATAATGTTCCAAAAGAGCCTGTGCCGTTTTAAAAGCAACACCGCATCCGGCAAGTGCTGTCAGATGGCTAATTTCTTTGGCGGTTAAATTTTCGTTCAAAGCATTTTGTGCTTTAGGATTTATTATTGCGTAAGCGTTTGGCAGAACTTCCGGAGCCTCGTGGTGATCGGTTATTATAACATCAATTTTAAAACTGTTGATAAAATTTACTTCATCAACGTTAGAAATTCCGCAGTCAACTGATATGATAACTTTAGGTTTTGCCTGTGTCATTATTTTGACAAGAGCTTTTGTGTCAAAACCGTGCCCTTCTTTTTCTCTGTCCGGAATAAAATAATTTACATCAGCCCCTAAATATTTGAAAGTCCTGTACAAGACAGAAGTGGATGTAACACCGTCCGCATCAAAGTCCCCGTAAATAACTATCTTTTCTCCGTTATCAATGGCGCGGGAAAGTCTTTCTACCGTTTTTTCCATACCGGTAAAAGCTCTCGGATGTGTTAGTTTCATCTCAAGCGGGTTTAAAAATTCTTTTATATCATTTTCACCCTTAATTCCGCGTGAGGCTAAAAGTCTTTCGCATAAAGACTTTTCATTCCCCTCATATTTATTTAAAATCCACTCTTTCATTGCCATTTCTATCTATATAATAGCATAAATAAATCTCTGAGTTTAAATATACGGAAAATTCTTATCTACTTTTTCTGTGAAGATACTTTATTTTCACTCTTCAATATAAATAATACCGGTATTAAAATAAAACATCCGACAGCGAAAATTCTGAAAGAATCCATATATGCCCATAATCTACATTGCTGCAGCATTTGATTATATAATGTTGTCTGCGCCATGTACATTCCGGTAAAACTGTCGCTTACATACTGTGTGAAAGTTCCGGCATAGGCACTAAGTCTTTCCGCATAAATATTGTTTGTCGGCGTTAATGATTTAACCATCATGTACTGGTGCATTTGGGAAAATCTTGATATAAATGTCGCAACAAGCGATGTTCCGATGGAACCGCCGATTGTCTTCAAAAGATTTTGAAAACCGGAGGCATTTGTCATCTGTTCATTTCTAAGAGTAATACATGATAGCGTAACCAGAGGCATCATAGAAAATACCAGCCCTATCCCGAATATAAAGTTCGGAATAACAATGTTCATCTGTGATATCTGCAGATTCAAATGCCCGAGCATCCATCCGCCTAAGCCTAAACAGAAAAATCCGATTACCGCATATATTTTGTATGGAACTCTGCCGCCTATTGCACCAAAGATTAATAATGATAATAAAGCGCCGACACCTCGCGGCATAATAGATAAACCGCTCGTAAACGCATCATAACCAAGTAAGTATTGAAGCATTTGAGGTAATATCGCTAATGATGCCAGTAATATTGCGTTTGACATAATCAGCATTATCGTACCAAACACAAAGTTTATATCTTTTAATACGTCAAATTTGATAAAAGCATTATCTTTTTTGTTCATTACCTGTGAAATAAAGAATGCGATACCGCCAACAACGGCGATTGCTGTTAACCAGCATATAAATGTTGAACCGAACCAGTCTTTATCGTTACCTTTATCAAAAACAACCTGCAAAGGTATAAGCCATACACAGAGCCAGAAAAAGCCCCATTTATCAAGTGTTGTACCTTTCTGACGTTTTGCGTATGGAGGATCTTCAAGGTACTTTTTGGCAAGCATTATAACTATCAAACCAAACGGAACGTTAATAAAGAAAATCCAAGGCCATGCCCAGTTATCCGTAATCCAGCCGCCCATTACAGGACCCAAAATAGGAGCTACAACTACAACAAGACCGAATACTGCCATTGCTTTGTTCAAAGAGTCACCTTTGAAACTCTCCATCGTAATTGCCTGAGAAAGCGGAATTAAACAACCGCCGCCGAAACCTTGCAAGGCACGTGCAATTACTATCATCCCTATAGAGTTCGAAACTCCGCAAAGAAAAGAGGCTATAGTAAACGTTAGAACACTCAAGATAAAATAATTTCTCCGTCCTAAAACTTTACAAAAGTAATCTATCATAGGGATTACTATACTACTTGCCATCAAATAACTTGTTAATACCCAGATGGATTCCTGACTGCTGACAGAATACGAACCTGCAATGTGCGGCAATGCTACGTTTGCTACTGTTTCGTCCAGTGCATACATAAATGTTGCAAGCATTGCCGGTAATATCATCAACCACGGGTTTCCGGACGGTTTCCATTCTTGTTCTGTTGTTACTGCTGTGTTTGACATTTTTCTAACCTTTTTAATATTTTTCTATAGCCAAATAGTGAACAGCCCGTGTCGAAAAGGAGATTCATCTTTTCTGCCTGAGGCATTAATATCGGACTATTCACTAATTTAGCTTAATTTATTATATTTAAATCCTACTTAACTCTTACTTTCGGAACTACAGACATACCCGGTACAATATTATATTCATTCGGATCAATTTCTTCAGTGAATACAATTTTTACAGGAACACGCTGTACAATTTTGACGAAAGAACCAACAGCATTTTCAGGCGGGAACAAACTTGCTTTTGCACCTGAACTTCTCTGGATACTGTCAATCTGACCTTTAAATACTTTATTCGGATAAGTATCAACTTTAATATCAACCGGCTGTCCCGGTTTCATGTGTCTTAACTGGTTTTCTTTAAAGTTTGCAACAACCCAGACATTGTGCGGAACGATTGTACACAGAGGAGAACCAACATTTACGTACATACCTTTTTCTACTCTTCTTGATGCAATTGTTCCGGATTGAGGAGCTTTTATTGTTGTGTATGAAAGATTCAATTCAGCCTGTTCCATTGCGGCTTTTGCTTCTTTCAGGTCAGCATCAGCAACTTTATTATTTTCTTTTGATAACAAAGCCTGATCTGCATTTGTTAAGTTTGCAACTGCAGAATCATATTTTGTTTGGGCATTATCAAGTGCCTGTTTAGAAACAGCACCTGTTGCATAAAGATTTTTATATCTGTCTAAATCTGCTTTAGCACTGTCAATTGCTGATTGCATTGCATTGTAGTTAGCTTTTGCATTTTCCTGATTAAGAAGTATTCTCTCATAACGAGCCTTAGCAGAATCAAGAGCGACTTTATAATCAGTATCATCTATTTTAGCAATTTCGTCGCCTTCTTCTATCGGCTGGTTATCTGTTATCATAACTTCAACAATCTGACCGCTTACACGCGGAGCAACAGATACCGTAGTTGTTTCAACATAAGCATCATCCGTTGATTGAAACATCAAAGCTTCATGAACAAAATATCCGACTCCGAGAGCAGCCAGAATTATGATACCGATAAGCGTCGGTTTGTTAATTTTTTTCTTTTTATCATTTTTTGCATCTTCTGCATGTTCTGTTGACTGATTTTTTTCTTCTTCCATGATTACCTCTTTTTATATTGCTAATATTATATATTCATTTCAAAAACTTCTTCTAAATTACAACGAAATTTCTTTAAAGAGCAATGTAGATTTTCCAACTCCTCATCTGTTAATTTGCGTTTAGAGGAATTTATAAAGCCTTCTATTTTTTTATTTATCTGCTGAATTTTTCTGACACCATTTTCGGTCAGACCCATTTTTTTTACAAGCCTGTTATTTTTTGTATCAATAAATCGTGTAATAAATCCTTTTTCTTCTAATGAGTTCAATATTCTACCCGTATTAGCCCTATCTTTTAATATCAATTTTGCAAGATCACGCTGACATATACTGGAATTACATAATATTGTGTCCAGAGCAACATACTCATCCGGTGTTACATCTATTTCCAGCTGTTCAAAAACTCTAACGCTTATCAACCGCAAAAGTCTTGCTACCTGTTCGATTTCATAGTTCAGCGTATCTGTGTAATGAAGACTCTTTGGCATCTTTTCTAATTCCCTTTATTATTTTAATATTATGTTGTAAAAAAAATATGTTGCATTTACAACAATATTATGCTAACATATTCATTGTAGAAATGCAAGTAGTTTAATTAGAGGAATTGAAAAATTGAAAAAGATAATCACAATAGCACTATTAGCAGGGATTTTGAACATGAATTGCGGTACTTTAATGACACTTGCAAAAGAAGATTCAACCCCTAAAGCCCCGCATGAATTCAAAAGCATGGTCAAAAAGGACAAAAAATATGACCCGTCTTACAAATATGAATATACAAACATGGAATGGTGGAACCGTTTCAATGACAGTATTTTGACAGGTTATATAAATAAAGCGATTGAAAATAACTATGACCTGAAAGCAGCATCACTTGCGGTTCAGGAATACTACCAACAGACAAGAGCACAGTTTGCAAATGAATTGCCTCAAATCGGCGCAGGATTTTTCCCCGGGTACGCAAAAATGCCTGGCACAACAGACAGTGACTGGTCTTTTGCCGTTCCGGGATTTGCTTCTTACGAAGTCGATATTTTCTTGAAAAACAGAGATAAAACAAAATCTGTAAAGAAACTTTACGAAGGTTCAAAGTTTGATGAACGCGCAGCATATATCGCAATTGCGTCTGCTGTCGGAACTACTTATTTGAACATTGTTAACCTCGACAAGACAATTGAAATTCAGCAGCAAATTGTTGATATAAGAAAAAATATTTATGAACTTATGCAGTTGAGCAATCAAGAGGGGCTTGTTTCAACAGCGGATGTAGTCAGAGCCAATAAGGAATATGTAGAAGGCATGACATCGCTGGTTGAGCTCACCAAACAGCGCGACAAACTTTTAAATCAGCTTTGTGTTTTGATTGGCGAAAGCCCTGAAAATGCGTCCTCTTTACAGAGAGCATCTTTTGACAGCCTGAACTGCGATGTAACAGTACCGGAATCTATTGCGACAGAAGTCATTGTCCAGAGACCGGATTACCTGAAAGCTGAAAAAATGGTTGAAAAAGCCGGTATAGATGTCAGGGTTGCGCGTAAAGAATTCCTCCCGTCAATCAACCTCGGCGGATTGTTGTTCTTTAATGCAAACGATTTAGGCAGCGTGTTCACAACCCGGAATGCTTTGATGGCGCTTGGCGGCGGACTTTTCTGGCCGTTATTCACAGGCGGGTCAAGAATGGCTAATTTAAAAATTAGAAAATACAGCTATGAACGCGTTTTGCAACAGTACTACAAAACAAACCTCACCGCAATTCAGGAAGTCAACGACGCCCTTTTGTGTGTGAAAATGGATAAAGACAAACTTGATAAAGTCCAAAAACAAAGAGATTTAGAAGCTGAAGACTTTGAATATACCGAAGCTAAATTCAATCAGGGAACGATTTCCAAACTTGATTTAATTCAAAAACAGGAAAATCTGCTTGATATGGATAAAACTCTTGCACAAAACAAGGTTGAATTTATGGTAGACGCAATTGGTCTGTATAAAGCAACCGGAAGCAAAATTTAAAAAAAGAAAACTCCGTACACAAAATTAAATATATGTAATCACATCACCTCTTTACTTTAAATATTCTTTAAAGTAAAGCCGGCAAAAAAATCCACTTTTGCCGGTTTTTTATTATGTTTATTTTTTATTTTTATCGCCGCGTGAGCGGACAGATATTCTGATTGGTGTGCCAAAGAAGCCGAAAGCTTCACGGAGTTTGTTTTCAATATAACGTTTGTAATGATCTTTCAACAATTCTTCATTATTAACAAACAGCACAAAAGACGGCGGCTGTACGTTAATCTGTGTAGTATATAAAATTTTGAGTCTTGCATTTTTAACGCTTTGAGGCGGGTTAAGAACGTATGCTTCGTTTATAACTTTGTTCAAAAGACCTGTTGAAACGCGTTTGGTGCATTGTTCATAAACCTCTACAGATTTTTCAAATATCTGATTCAAACGCTGTTTTGTCACAGCACTGATATAAATTTTCGGCGCAAAATCCAGAAACGGAATTTCATTAGCAATTTTCAAATCAAACTGATTGATTGTATTTGATTTTTTATCTTCAATCAAGTCCCATTTATTAACGGCAACAATCAGCCCCTTACCGGCTTCTGTTATAATAGAAGAAATCTTTTTATCCTGATCGGAAATTCCCTGAGTTGCATCTATTACAAGAACAGCAACATCACAATCTCTAATAGAACGGATTGCACGGTCGACCGCAAATTTTTCAACGCCCCATTCAACTTTTGCTTTTTTGCGAATTCCCGCAGTATCAACTATTATAAATTCCTTACCGTGGTATTTAATACGGCTGTCTATACTGTCGCGTGTTGTGCCTGATATATCGGAAACTATTACCCTGTCTTCATTTAAAAGAGCATTAACTATAGAAGATTTGCCAGCATTCGGACGTCCTACTATTGCGATTTTAATCGTTTCTTCGCTGTCAACATCTTCGATAATTTCAAAATCAGAAGTCACAGCATCAAGCAAATCACCGACCCCGCCGCTTCCGTGTAATGCAGAAATCCCGATAGGTTCACCGATTGCAAGCGAGTAAAAATCGCTCATCATAGCAAGGGAATCAGGGTTATCAAGTTTGTTCACGGCAAGAAAAACCGGCTTGTCAGATTGGCGGAGAATATTTGCAATATCTTCATCAACAGGATGAACCCCGTCTTTGCCGTCAACAACAAAAATAATCTTGTCAGCCTCATCGCAGGCAATTTTTGCCTGATCATAGATAGACAGCATTATTTCATCTTCATCACCCGGAACAATTCCGCCCGTGTCTATTACGGTAAAAATTTTGTTCTGCCATTCAACATCAAAATATATTCTGTCTCTGGTAACCCCCGGACGGTCATCAACTATTGAATTCCGGTGGCCGATTAAACGGTTTACCAGAGTTGATTTCCCGACATTCGGGCGTCCTACTATTGCGACTATCGGTTTTCTTTTCATAAAAATATTGTAGCATGAATATTTTTAACTTTGACCGAAATTTCTCTTAATTTCATCAAGGCTGTCGCCCCCGAATTTTGTTAAAATTTCGTCTGCCAGTATCCAAGCAACACGACTTTCGGCAACCACAGCACATGCTTCTACCGCGCACGTGTCAGAGCGTTCAAAATGAGCCTCTGCCTCTGTCATCTCTTTTATATCAATAGATTTTAAAGGTTTTCTGAGCGTCGGAATCGGTTTCATAACGGCTTTTACCGTTATATTTTCACCGTTAGACATGCCGCCTTCTATACCTCCGGCGTTGTTTGTTCTGTGTTTCACGGCACCGTTTTCCAGATATATTTCGTCGTGGTACTGACTGCCTTTTATACCGAGCGGATTTGTACCGATTTCAACAACTTTTACGGCAGGAATACTCATTACAGCCTGTGCAATTCTGCCGTCGAGCTTTCTGTCCCAGTGAACAAAAGAGCCTAAACCTACCGGAATATTTTCATATACAACTTCAAATTTTCCGCCTAAAGTATCACCTGAAGCTTTTGCGTTATCAATTTCACGGTGGAAATCTTCTTCCACAAGCCCTTTGCCTATCTGAATTATATAAGAGTGACCGTGGATATTAAATTCTTTAAGCAAAAGTTTTGCCACCGCGCCAACCGCAACTTCTATGGCTGTTTTCCGCGCACTTGAGCGTTCAAGAACATTCCTCAAATCCTTATGATTATATTTAACACTACCTGCATAATCGGCATGCCCCGGACGTATTGTTGTAAAAGACTTTTCATCAGTTTCATCTTCCGGTGAGGTACTCATAATTTTTTCCCAGTTAGCAAAATCTTTGTTTCTTATTACAAGACAAACCGGTGCTCCTGTAGTTTTGCCAAACCTGACGCCCGAGGTAATTTCAACAGTATCTGTTTCAATTTTCATTCTGCCGCCGCGTCCATACCCCTGCTGGCGTCTTTTCAGTTCTTCGTTTATAAAATCTTCATCAATTTCCAACCCTGACGGCAATCCCTCTATTATTGCCGTTAAACATTTTCCGTGGCTTTCTCCCGATGTTAAAAATCTGAATTTGTTCATATTCTTTCCTGCTCTTTTTATCTTATGCCGGTTACAAAAAAGGTACCAATTTTGTTTTAAACAAATTTGTTTATTTGCATTATACCAAAATTAATACCTTTTTAAAAATTATAAACTTATTTTGCGTATTTTAATAAAGCCTGAACTTTTGTCTGCATCATTTCTTCTGTGATAATCCAGTTTCCGTCAGGCTGTTTTTTTACTATCATGTAAGTTTTAAGCCAGTAAGTCTCACCCGTCGGCTGTCTTTCAGAACTGATTTTGTAACCGGTGCCGGATTTTGATACGGTAATTTTTCTATAAGTATTTTTGTATTTTCTCAATTTTGCGGTTGTTTGCCCCAGTTTCATCTGGGTTATATAAGTATTTGTGTCAGTATTCAAATCAACAAGAGTTCCGTCAGGTTTAACAACCTGTCTGATAATCTTTGCATCAGGGGAGTACATCTTTGTTATTGACGGATTGTAAGAATTAGCCGCCTCAACATATCTGTTAAAAAACGCCAACGCCTCATTTGCTTCATCAGCGAATGCTTTCAAGCCTGCTGAAAGAAACATTGCGAAGATAAATATTACTGATAAAAACTTTTTCATTTTTTTCTCCTTTTACACACCTTTTAAAACGAAAATTAAGTGCATTTTGTTCATTTGTATAAAATATTATAACACAAACCAGAATAAAAGACTTATCGACTCCGGCAGAGGCAAACGACCCGTTTTCGGCGGTAATATTTGCAGATAAAGTTTTTTTCAAATATAATAATAATTATGAAATACAAAGAAAACGTAAGAAATTTTTGCATAATTGCCCACATAGACCATGGAAAATCAACACTTGCCGACAGATTGCTGGAATTCACAGGAACTGTAGCACAGCGTGATATGCAGGATCAAATCCTTGATTCCATGGACATTGAACGCGAACGCGGAATTACTATTAAACTCAATGCGGCAAGAATGAATTATAAAGCAAAAAACGGCAAAAATTATATTCTTAACCTCATTGATACTCCGGGGCACGTTGATTTTTCTTACGAAGTTTCACGTTCACTTGCTGCCTGCGAGGGTGCACTCCTGATTGTGGACGCCACACAGGGGGTAGAGGCGCAAACTCTTGCCAACGTTTATATGGCAATTGAACAAAACCTTGAAATTATACCTGTTATCAACAAAATAGATTTACCGTCTGCGGATGTAGAAAGGGTTAAGCAGGAAATTGAAGAAATTCTGGGAATAGATGCCTCAATGGCAATCCCCGTCAGTGCCAAAGCTGGTATCGGGATAGAAGATGTTCTTGAAGCTGTTGTTGATTTCATTCCGCCTCCGGCAGATACAACCGATAAACCTCTCAGGGCTCTTGTTTTTGACAGTGCTTACGACCAATACCTAGGGACTTTATGCTTTTTCAAAATAATTGACGGTAAAATGAAACTCGGTGAAAAAGTTAAATTTATGGCGTCTGGCAAAGAGTACGAAATTGTTGAACTGGGATATCTTACACCTACAAGAGTACAGGTAGAAGAACTTGTCTGCGGAGATGTAGGTTATTTTGCCGGTTCTATAAAAGAATTAACGAGGTTTGTAGGTGATACGATAACAGATGTTGAATTTCCGGCGGCAGAACCTCTGCCGGGATATAAAGAAGCTCTGCCTATGGTGTTTTCCGGAATGTATCCTGTTGATAATGATGATTACCATAACCTTAAAGAAGCTCTGGAAAAGCTTAAACTCAACGACAGCAGTATTACTTTTGAACCGGAAACATCAAGCGCATTAGGTTTTGGTTTCCGCTGCGGCTTTCTAGGAATGCTTCACATGGAAATCGCACAGGAAAGACTTGAGCGGGAATACAATCTTGCACTTGTTACAACCGCGCCATCAGTTGTCTATAAAGTGCACAAAACTAACGGCGAAGTTGTTGAAATTGATAACCCTGCAAATCTGCCGCCGGCTCAGGTAAGAGATTTTATTGAAGAACCTTATGTAAGAGTACAAATAATTACACCGAATGATTATGTCGGAACTCTAATGGATTTATGCCAGACCAAACGCGGAATTTTTCACAATATGACTTACCTTGATAAAGTCCGTGCCAGCCTTGATTACGAAATACCTTTGAGTGAAGTTATCACTGACTTTTATGACCAGCTTAAATCACGTTCCAAAGGTTATGCAAGTCTTGATTATGAATTCAGCGATTATAAACGCTCCAAACTTGTTAAGCTTGATATTATGCTGGCAGGAGAAGTCGTAGATGCCCTTTCAGTTATCTGTCACGAAGACAGCGCTTACTATATCGGACAAAAATTAACAAACAAACTTAAAGAAATAATCCCGCGGCAATTGTTTGAAGTTCCTATTCAGGCAGCCATCGGCGGACGTGTAATTGCACGTACTAATATTAAAGCAATGCGCAAAAACGTTCTTGATAAATGCTATGGCGGCGATATCACACGTAAACGCAAACTCCTTGAAAAACAAAAGAAAGGTAAAAAACGGATGAAATCCGTCGGACGTGTTGAAGTTCCGCAAGAAGCCTTTATGGCTGTATTAAGCCTGGATGATGATTAATTCTTATACTTGATTATCAAATCAATTCGTCTTTTTACTTTCAGCTTTTTTAATATAGCGCTGACATGTGCTTTTATTGTATGCTGCGTAACGAACATAAGTTCTGCTATCTCTTTATTTTTCTTCCCCTCTAGTAAATAAGTGAAGACTTTGAATTCTTTTTTGGTTAAGATTTCCTTTACTTCTTCAATGTCCATTTTTTATTATTGCCCCAAAAATCTCTTTCCACCTCTTGTTTCATCTTATTAAAATATTACCAACAAGGCTATTAGCCGTTAGTGTATATTATCTTACCCTAAAGTATAGGAAATTAAAGCCGTTACACCGTCTGTAACAATGAAAACCCTTTGTATAAGCGATTTTTAGATAAAATGTTAACAAATGTAAAATAAATATAAAAAATATATACTGTTTGAGCAATTTTTATATCGAAAAATACTTTATATAAATACGAGTATAAAAACAGATTTATGAAAAGGAATTAGAAAATCAATAATTATGTAAATTAATGTTACAAAAAACACAAAAAATAGTCTTTTTATTAAAGATTATTATAAAAAATACCGATTAAGAGAATGTGAGTAAATTAAAAACGGAGAAAAGAAATGGGCGACAAAAGAATTAATCCATTTATTACAGGACAAGCACAATACCCTGTAAAAACCAAAAAATCAGAAGTAACCGAACAGACAGCACCTAAAGAAACTGTTGAAGTAAAAGAAAATCCGGCAGCAGGCAAGGAACCCAAAGTTGCAATGACTGACAGTGAACTAATCAGCGCATATTTTGGTTTTAGTTCATCAAAAGGCGTGGCATTAGACCCTGAATTTGCTTCCGTATTAGGTGAAGTTTTGACAGACAAAGAATTAGCCGGCGTAAAAAGATATAACGCTGTCGCTAACGAAAACAGAATTACAGCAGCAATCAGCGAATTTGAATCATTTGTACCGGTATCTGCAGCAGATCAGGAAGACGCATTTGAAGCAGCTCTTGCAAATGTAAATCCGAAATTTGTTACACCGGAAATCAGAGCAAGAATTGCAGATAGTATGCCTGAAATTGAAGATCAATTAAATCCGTTTTTCACATAGAACTTATAAATAAACATTTACTCACACATAATCAAGGCTGATATAATTTTCAGCCTTTTTTATTTGCCCGAAAAGTATTATAATAAGTTCATGAATGTTCAGGTTTTATCGGAATATCTGGAATATTTAGAGATTGAAAAGGGTCTCAGTGAAAACACTATAGAGGCATACAGGCGGGATTTGTCTGATTTTTTGGATTTTTGTGATATGGACGTCACAGAAGTTCAGAGAAACAATCTTAATTCCTACATAAGAAATTTGAGGGAAAAAGAATACTCCGCCACAAGCGTAATGCGGAAAATAGCATCCTTAAGGGGATTTTTCAAATGGCTTTGCGCGTCTGAGATTTGCAAAACAAATCCTACGTTGACACTTGAACAGCCCAAAGTTCCCAAAAGACTGCCAAAAGTTATGACAGTACAGGAGATTGAAACCATTCTGAACGAAAACCTGAACAAGCGAGAACGAGTTATTGTAGAACTTTTGTACGGATGCGGACTCAGAGTTTCAGAACTTGTAAACCTTAAAGTAAATGACTTTGACATTAAAGCAAAGTATCTTCAAACAACAGGAAAAGGCTCTAAAGACAGGATAGTCCCGCTCGGGTCAAAGGCAATTAGTGCGATAAAAGATTACATGCAGGAGCGTGATTTTACACTGAAAAAATTCCGCATAGACACAAAAAATCTGCTTGTTAACGAACACGGCAGAAACTTGTCTCGTCAGGATGTTTATAATTTTATAAAAGAACAGGGTAAAAAAATTCACAAACACATTTCTCCACATACATTAAGGCACAGTTTTGCGACGCATCTTTTGGAAAATGGGGCTGATTTAAGAATAGTACAGGAACTTCTCGGGCACAGCGATGTTGCAACAACACAGCTTTACACTCATATAAGCAAAAAGCGGCTTAAAGAAGTTTATTTTGCAATCAATAATGAGTCATGATAGTATAAGGCTATGTTAGAGTTATACGTTAGCGGAACAGAACAGAATTCGGGAAAAACGTTTATCACTGCCGGTCTTGCTGCAACTATGCAGTGTTTAGGGTATTCCACCAGCGTATACAAGCCTGTTCAGACAAATGCAATAGAAAAAAACGGATTTATACAGGCGCCTGATTTAGCTTACGTAAAATTCATAGACCCGTATATCAAAACCTATTTCAGCTATCTTTTTACGCAGGATGCAGCACCGGTGCTTGCGGCAGGAACCTCCGGAACAGAAATTAAGCGCGACAAAATCGTTCAGGATTACGAACAAATTTTCCACGAAAGTGAATGTATTATAACCGACGGTTGTCAAGGATTAGGGGCACCATTGACAGCGGATTTGCTCGAAGCCGATATTATAAAATCACTAGGATTGCCTGTATTGCTTGTAGTTTCGCCGGAAAAAACCACCATTAACAATATCATAATGACTTTAAACTTTGCTAAAACACGTGATATACCTGTAAGAGGAGTAATCCTCAATGAATACCCTGATGATACAGTCGATTTAAACATAAAAAATCTTCCGCGGTTAGTTGAAGAATACACAGACGCAAAGGTACTGGGAATTCTACAGCATATTGAAAACCTGAAAAACATAAGACCGGACGATTTGATAACAAACATTTTATACGGAATAGATGTTGAGAGCGTATTCAACATCAAGATTGCCAAGTTGAGTATGTAAATAATTAGTACACCTATCCCCGCACTGCTATATAAACATAATGATTAGCAAACGTAACGTTTGGCAAACATGATGTTTGCATCAACACGACTCTTCAACATTGGAATTAGCGCCTGTATTATAGGTGTTCAAAAAATTTTCAACATCTTTTAACAGGCGGCTTTTGTAGAAAATTGTGTTTCCCTCCCCCTCGAGGGGAGGGAGTAAGGGAGGGGCAAACATGATGTTTGCATCAATATGACTATTCAACTTTTAAAAAAGCCGCCTTTCGAAGATATTCAAGAAGTTTTTAATATCTTTGTTGTAGCGGCTTTTGTTGAAACCGTTGTTCCCTCTCCTTTACAAGGAGAGGGCTAGGGTGAGGTTCTAATGTGTATGTATTCTTTTATTAAATCAGGCTCTGTGATATTTTTACTACAACTGATTTATTTGCGGAATTATTCACCTATTCACTTTGCACTCTAATTTAATCTTTGTAGAAAACTCTGTAGAATACTGTAGAAAAATTTATTGTTTTCTACAAGAAAGTATTGGTTTATATATTTTTCTTTTTTTCTACAGAAAAACATCAAAGTTTTCTACAAAATTTTCTACGATGAAAACTATTGTCCTGCAAAACTTTCCTGTGTTTTTCTACAAATAATTGGAGCTTATTATTACTATTAAATATTTATATTATTTATTATTAATAAATTAATAAGAAAAAATAAGTAGAAAACTTAAAGCAAATCTTTGTTAAAAATGTTTACGCTGTTTTTGGAATTTAATACAGACACAAACATTTTTATACTATAATTTTAATAATTAGAAAAGAGGAGTAAGGATATGAAATTTGTTGTAAAAAAAGAGGATTTATATAACGGGATTAAAATAGTAGAACGTGCTACAAGCATGAAAGCTCTGCAGCCGGTTTTGTTGAATATTTATATTGAAACTATTGATACATCTGCGATTAAACTTATTGCAACAGATTTGGATTTTACAGTGACAGCTGTTGTTGATGCTCAAATAGAAGAAGCGGGAAAAATTACTCTTCCGTCTAAAACTTTGAATGAAATTGTTTCCAAAACAGGTAATGAATTAATTACATTCTCAATGTTGGAAAGTGAAACTATTGTTAATATTAAAGCCCAAAATTCATCTTTTGATATTATCGGTATTGCAGCATCAGAATTTCCTCCGGAAATTGCAAATGTTGAACTTCATGAAGAAAACAGTTTTGAAATTGCAGTGAAACCTTTGACAAAAGCTGTTAAACAGGCAGGTTTTGCAGCAGCGGGATACGAAACCAGTAATCTGCTTTCCGGTATTGTCTGCGATATCCGCGATGATATTCTGGAAATTGCATCAACCGATGGTAACAGACTTGCAAGAGTCAGAGAAAAAATAGTTAACAAAGACGGTTGTGCTCACCAGTTGATTATCCCGTCTAAAACTCTTAACGAATTTATTAAAATGGCAGCTTTCATTGAAGATGAATCTGTTAGAATTTATATAGAAAAATCTAAAATTATTTTCAAAACAGAAAAAACAACAACAATTTCAAGACTTCTGGAGGGGCAATTCCCTAAATATAACCAGTTAATTCCTAACGAAAGCCCGAAAGAAGCTCTTGTTAACGTTTCTAAATTTATCTCTGCTCTTGAAAGAGTTGCCATTATGGTTAACGAAAAAACAAATATTGTAAAATTTGATTTTGCCGATAATGTACTGACTCTGGCTGCAGATACTCCTGATGCAGGTAAATCAGAAGAACATATTGATATAGATTATACTTCTGAACCAATTACTATTGCTTTTAATTACAAGTTTATTCTTGATGCTTTGAAAAATATTGAAAGCGACGAGGTTAAAATTGGCTTAAATTCAAGCTTATCTGCAACTGTTTTGAAACCAAACAGTGAAGATGACTTTGTTTGCCTGATTATGCCTGTTCAAATCAGATAGGAGGTTTTTGTAGTATGTCATCTTTAAAAGATAAAGCAATAGACTATTTTATGAATGGTTATTCCTGTTCAGAAAGTATAGTTCAGGCTGCAATAGATGACGGACTCTGTGATGAGTCGCTTTTGCCTGTTGCTACATCTTTTTCCGGAGGAATGTCTTCAGGTTGTGTCTGTGGAGCTTTAGCGGCAGCACAAATCATATCCGGATATAATTTCGGGCGTAATAATTCAAAGAATAATCCTGTTCAGGCAAGAGAAAATGCAAAAGCTCTTGTTGAAAGTTTTAAAGAACGTAACAAAGCTACCTGCTGCAAAATTCTTTCAGGCGGTCGTCAGGGAATGGAGAGAAAAATTCATTGTCAGAAAATGGTTGGCGATGCTTGCGAACTTGTAGAAAACATGTTTAAGGCGGTTGTTTAAATGCAAAATATTCTTGCAATATTTTTAGGAGGTGGAACAGGAGCTGTTTTAAGATATTTAACAGGTATTTTTATGTTAAAAAATTTGAGCGTAAATTTGCCGCTTGCTACTTTTTTTGTTAATTTTGCCGGCAGTTTTATTATTGGTATTTTGTATGTATTTTTTATTGATAAACCTGAAATAAATCCTGCATTGAAATTATCATTGACGGTAGGCTTTTGCGGAGGGCTGACGACTTTCAGTACCTTTTCTCTGGAGTTAACCGAAATGATAAAAAATTCGCAGTTTCTTCATGCAGGAATTTATTCATTTTTGAGTGTAATAGTTTGTGTAATGGCTGTTTATGCGGGAGTATGGTGTGCAAAATTTATATAACTTCGACAGATTAAATTTTCTTACTGCAGGTATGCCTTTATCTACGGGAAAAGGCAGTTATAAGCGGGCTTTTGAAGTTTTAAAAGAAATGGATTTAGATGGCATGGAACTGGAGTTTGTCCACGGTGTCAGAATGAATGATGCTACAAGAAAACTTGTGGCTGAGTCTGTTAAACAAAATAATTTTTACCTCACCGCGCACGGTCCTTTCTATATAAACTTAAACTCCAAAGAAGATGATAAAGTTGATGCCAGTGTGCAAAGAATAATTGAAACAGCTCTTGCTGCAAAAGATACAGGCGCTTTCAGCATAACATACCATGCTGCTTTTTATATGGGGCAAGATAAGGATATTGTATTTGAAAAAGTAAAAAAACAAACTGAAAAAATTATTGAAATAGTAGAAAAGGAAGACATCAAAACCTGGATAAGACCTGAAACGACAGGTAAACCTACTCAATGGGGTGATTTAGATGAAATTATAAAGCTGTCAAAAGAATTTAAACAGGTTCTTCCTTGCATAGATTTTTCTCACCTGCATGCAAGAACGGGCGGATTGGAAAATACTTATGATGAATTCTGTAAAACTCTTGAAAAACTTGCATCAGAACTTGGTGAGTATGCTCTGCATAATTTCCACGGTCACCTTGCCGGTATTGAATATACAGCAAAAGGAGAGCGTTTCCATCTTAATCTTGAAGATTCAGATATGAATTATAAAGAGCTTTTAAAAGCTATGAAAACTTTTGGTGTGAAAGGTGTTTTGACCTGCGAAAGTCCAAACATTGAAGAAGATACAAAGCTCTTGAAAGATTATTACATGAGTATTTAATAAAAAATAATTTTTATAAAAGTTGCGTAAATTAATTAATACCCCTTGAAAAAAACTGAAAAAAATGTTATACTACTAATGTAGTATGTAAATTGTGTAACCTCGGAAAGGATCTGTCTATACGTAATTAAAATGGTAAGCTTTACGCTATTACCATTGTTTGCCATCCGTATGATGTATTGCTAATAAGTATAAATACGGTAAAATTGTTTAAGGAATGTTAAGTTCCAGAACTAAAAAGGCAAATTTTTATATTGACAAGTTTTAAAAGTGTAAAAGTAGGTGGAATTATTTTGAACGAAAATAGTAAAACTGAAACTAAAGCCAAAACGGTTAAAAAGACAGCCACAGCCTCGTCAAATCCGTTGAAAGCCCCTATATCTAACCCGATACAAAAAGATGTCGGGATAGTTGAACGTTTGAATACTCTTAATAAAAATAAAACTACCAACAGACTTTATGGCGGCTATGTAAACAATCCGTCTGCAACTTCTAAAAATATTGATTACAATTCTCTTATAAGTGATTTGAATAAGAAATTGAATACAAAGACCAGTACAAATGAATTGTTTGCTACTTTTCATGAAACATTATGTGCAAAATTAAATTGTGAATATACAGCATTTGGACTTTATCATGAAAAATCAAAATGTATTAATTTAAAACTAACAGATAAACTTGGCAGCAACTATTCGTTAAAAATTTTCATGTCAGATGATAAAAATCCTGTTGTGGAAGCATTTACAAAAGTTATTCCTGTAAATGTTAAAGACAACAAATTTTTAAAAATACCTTATATGCTTGATTCAGGAGCCTTAATTCTTCCGTTAATCTCTATAAAAAAATGTATAGGGGTCATGATTATCGGAAAAGATAATCTTGGTGCTAACGCAGATTTATTTTCGTTCATATCCAACTATGCGGCAATGTTTATTCATAATATAGAGCTTATAGAAAAAACTAATAAATACGCAAATACGGATACATTAACCTCATTATACAATCATGGAGGTTTTCAGGAAATACTTAAAAATGAAATAGATAACGCGGAAAAAACATCCACGGACTTATCTATAATAATGTTTGACGTAAATAACATCTCAAAAATAAACAGAGAACTGGGGCATGCCAAGGGCGATGAAGTAATTAAATTACTGGCAGAAAAAATAAAACAGAATATTCGTTCAACAGACAAAGCCGGCAGATATGGCGGAGATGAGATTGCTGTAATTTTGCCAAATACAAATACGGCAGATGCAAAGTATCTTGCAGAATATATTACATACTGTTTGTCTTGTTGTTTTGTTGATGATGTAGGCCCGATAAAGGTTTCAGTTGGAATTTCTACATATCCGGAATGTACTAAAAATCAGGAGAAACTTCTTATTCTTGCAGAACAGGCAATGTATATTTCTCAGGCCAAAGGTTATAAAGAGGGGATGTCTGCAATAATAAGTTCATCAGATTTTAACTTCTGGGATGATGTTGCTCTTGATTCTTTTGCAGAAGTTCTTGCAAAACGGCATTCACAAATAGGTATTAACTTTGAAGAAGAACTTGTCCATAAGTTTACCAACGAAAAAATAATTTCCCAAAACCACCTGATGGAAATGGTAACATCACTGGCAGGAGCAATAGATGCGAAAGATCCTTATACAAAAGGTCATTCAACATCAGTTTCAAGATATTCGGAAGCTCTTGCCAGATCTTTGAATTTACCGGAAGAGGAAGTTCAACGGATACGTCTTGGAGCGCTATTGCACGATGTCGGAAAAATAGGTATTCCTGAAAATGTACTTAAAAAGCCTGACAAATTGCTGGATGATGAATGGGAAATAATGAAACAGCATCCGGTAATTGGAGCCGAAAAAGTTTTGATGCCAAATGAGGCACTCCATGAATTTATACCAATAGTAAAATATCACCACGAGCATTACGATGGAACGGGCTATCCTGAAAAATTAAAGGGGGAAGAAATTCCGTATGCCGCAAGGATAGTATCTGTTGCAGATGCATACCATGCCCTGATTAGTGACAGACCGTACAGAAAGGGCATGAGTGTTGAAAAAGCGTGCGAAATTCTTAAAATGGGCTCCGGAATCCAATGGGATCCTGATTTGGTGAGACATTTTATAACAATTGCACCATCTCTTGCGACTATAATATAGTTTTAGATTTATTGTCGGATTTACTAATCCGACCTACATTGCTTTTAGAGTCGATAAGTGAATGTGTGAATATGGGAATAAGTTCATATATAAAATCAGTCTCTGCGGGAATTTTACTACGACTGATTAATTATCGGACTTATTCACTCATTCTATATTCCCTCGCCCCCTCCCTTACTTCCTCCCCTCGAGTGGGAGGGAAAATAGTCTGTGTAAAAGCCGCATCTTTAAAGATATTCAAAATTTTTTTGACTACCTAATACAGGCGCCCATTCAAATAATGAAGAGTCGTGTTGATGGAAAATTATTCAACAGAACAAAATAATACTTTCGTTACAAAATGTTACAAAAATTGATGTTTACGCAATTATCATGAAAAAAAAACGTTATTATATGTATGAGAGTATAACTATAGGATTATAGTATCTATGTTAGTCATTGACGGTGATTACAATTATTTAATAAATAAGTTGAACCTGTCTCCGCAAAAACTTGCAGAGTACGGGACAAAAACCGTTGACGAAATTCTGGAAGCAGAAGCCGCCGCAGGTAATCAGGCTGCGATTAAGATTGTTAATGAAATGTATACGAATGTTGCATTTCTTGTCGAAATATTTAAGCTTGCTGATCCGGAAAATAAATATATGATACTTTCTCAAATGAGTTCCCAACAGCTTGAAGAATTTCTGCCGCTTATGGAAGAACAGGATTTGCTGCAGGGTCTTATGTATTTTTCTATGGATAAAATTCTCGATATGATGGAAGATTTGCCGCCTGAACAGCTTGTTAATGCGGTTTTCCAAATGTTCTCTCAGGAAGAAATTATCCAGTATATGCCGGAAGATCAGATTGATAAAGTTTTAACAGGACCTGAATTGGACAAAAATAAAGTTCTTGAGCACCTGAAATCTATTCCGCCTGAATATCTTGCACAAATGATAGAAAATGTTACAGGCGAACCGCTTGATGAAATGGACAGCCTCGATATGATTAACCAGATAGGCGGGTTTAATCCTACCGAATATAAAGACGCTCTGACCGGAATGCAGTCTACTCAAAAGCAGCAATTAATGCTTTCTTTATGCAAAGAAAATCCGGAATTGTATCAATTATTTGCACCTGAAGAGTATACGGATATTATCAATACTTATAAACAAAAACCGCAGGTTGTAAAAGCACTTGAAGTTGTTGAAAAAGAAGAAATCATTAAGATGGTTCAAGAACTTCCGAATGATTTACTTTCTATGGTCATCACACAAATTGACCCTGATACTTTTGGAGATATGCTCCTCAAGAAACACGCAGATTTACTTGCTCAGGTTGTTATGATGTAATACATTTTTTGTGTTGTCAGCTTTGAAGTTTATCAAGAAGAGTTTTGATTTCCATAATTTTCTGCTTGGCTTCTTCCTGATTAGAAAAAGATTCAACTACGCAATTTTCAAGATGTCTTTTTAGTATGCTGCTTTCAACCGATTTTACGGCAGAGCGGACAGCTTTTAATTGTATAAGTATTTCCGGACAGTATCTCTGCTCGTTTATCATTTTTTTTATACCCTCTAACTGCCCTATTGCGCGATTTAGCCGCGGAATTTCACTTTTGTGGCTGGGATTGAGATGTTCGCTGCAACAGCTTTCTTTTTGATGTGCTTTATTTTCTTCCATAAGTTAATTATAACATTAAAAAAGGAGCAGATTTTCTGCTCCTGAAAAAATTAATTTTTTTCTTCCGGCTGGCTTTTGTTGCAGCAGTCAGGACAATTACATTTATCGCCGTCACATGTGCAATTATCCCCGCAGGTGCAGTTGATGCATTTACATTTCGGATTTGAACATTTTGCCATAATTAAACTCCTTTCGTTATTCTTATTATACCCCACAGGGGTATATTTGTCAAGAGTAACACTACGGACGTAATAGAAAATATCCCCGTAAAATCTGATTTTACGAGAATTTTCAGAATTGTAAACTTTTATTAGTCTTCTAAAATTTCAATAGCTGTTTTGAGAGCAAGTTCGCTGAAGTTATATTTCATAATTCTTCTGTCGAGGGTCGGATTTAGTTTAAATTCACGTATAACTATTTTGTCGTGATATTTTATGGAAATATAAACGAGACCTACAGGTTTTTTAGCAGTGCCGCCGGTTGGACCTGCTATTCCTGTTGTACATATTGCAACATCACAGCCTGTACGTTTTGATAGTCCCTGTGCCATTTCAAATGCACATTCACTGCTTACCGCTCCGTATTTTTCGAGTGTTTCATTTGAGACCCCGAGGTTTTTGTGTTTAATTTCATTAGCGTAGGTGACGTAAGCTTCTTTAAAATAGTCTGAGCTTCCTGAAATATCGGTAATTCTTGATGCTACAAGACCGCCTGTACAGGATTCGGCTGTCGATACAGTAAGTTTTTTTTCTTTTAGGAGTTTGCCAAGACTTTCTTCTGTTTTGATACTGTTTTTATGCAGATTGTATTTTATGTTTTCAAAAAGTTTGTTCATAACTTTTACTCTAGGTACATTCGCCTAATTTGTCAACTGCCCGGCTTAACTATTTGAAATAATTCTTGGATATCATTTTTGATTATAATATCATGTTCTAAAAGGAGCATGGAAAGCATGGCAGTAAACGCAAAAAAACAGAATGATTTAAATCTTTTACCTCAAAATATTGAAGCAGAGGAAGCCATTTTAGGTGCAATTTTAGTAAATCCGGATTGCATTACAAAGATAGTTGAACATTTGAAGCCTGAAAGTTTTTATAAACCTGCACACAGGTACGTTTATGAGGCTATGCTTGAACTTTTTAACAATAATGACAGAATAGATATAGTTTCTGTTTCAGACGTCCTTAGTTACAGCCAAAAACTTGATATTGTCGGAGGACGTGCTTTTATTAACGATTTAAGTTACAAGACAATTACAACTTCAAATGTGGAATATTACGCTAAAATTGTTCAGGAAAAAGCTATTAAAAGAGCATTAATTAATGCCGGTTCTGAAATTGTTGCCTTTGGTTATGATGTTAATCCTATTGATGAATCTTTAGACAGTGCTGAGAAGTTAATTTTTGATATAGCCGCCAACAAAGCAACAAGCGACCTTGTGCCGGCAAAAGATCTTGTTTTAAAAACTTATGAAAAAATAGAGTACCGTTATGAGCATCAGGATGAACTTTTAGGGGTTCCGACCGGATTTTACGATCTTGATGAAACCTTGAACGGGCTCCAAAAATCTGACCTGATAATTCTTGCGGCACGTCCTGCAATGGGGAAAACGGCTTTTGCTCTTAACATAGCCCAGAATGTTGCAATCAGGGCAAAAGTTCCTGTTGCCATATTCTCTCTTGAAATGTCAAAAGACCAGCTTATGCACAGAATGCTTTGTTCAGAGGCGGAAGTTGATTCACAGCGTTTGAAAACAGGTAATATGCAAAGTAAAGACTGGGAAAAACTTGCAAATGCAATGAATGAATTTTCACAGGCACCAATTTATATTGATGACACTTCCGGCTGTACGATTACAGATATACGTGCAAAGTGCAGACGGTTAAAAATGCAGGAGAAAGATTTAGGTTTAATCTTAATTGATTATCTGCAGTTAATGGAGGGCTCCGGCAGAGAAGATCGTATGCAGCAGATTTCTGCAATATCAAGAGGTTTGAAAATTCTTGCAAAAGAACTTGATGTTCCTGTAATTGCACTTTCGCAGCTTTCCCGTGCCGTAGAATCAAGAACAGACAAACGTCCGATGCTTTCGGATTTGAGAGAATCAGGTGCAATTGAGCAGGACGCTGATATTGTTATGTTTATATACAGAGATGAATATTACAGAAAGAATGAAGACGGAGAAGAAGAGGTTCAAAGAGCCGATACAAAAGGTGAATCAGAAATTATCATTGCAAAACACAGAAACGGCGGGCTTGCTAATATCAAGCTTATCTTTCAGGGTAATATTACGAAATTTAAAAATCCGATTAAAACGAATGTCTTTTAATAAGGTCATGTAAAATTAGACAAAGATTAATGACAACAGTCCTTAATTTTACTTTGATTATTAAAAAGTACAAAGTCAGGTAAAGTTTTATTTAATGACTTCAATAAATTCGTAATCATTCAAATAAGGCATGTGAGCTTCTGTAATCAGTTCTCCCGGAAGAAGAATAGCAATTCCCGGAGGGCATTCAGCAATTACTTCTGCAGAAATTCTGCCGACAGCCTGTGATTTTGGAATAGTTTCTTTTTCCGAATAAAAAGCCTCGCGTAAACTCATCTCAATAATAGGAGTCAGCATTGGCATATGTTTTTTATTTTCCAGATGACAAATATCTGAATAATGTGTACGGTCAATAGTTTTCAAACATTCAACAAGATATTCTATATCAGAACGTTTGTTACCAATATTGGATAAAATCAACAAACCTGCATCTGAGGCGCTTTCTACTTCTATATTAAAATCAATTTCTAAAATAGATTCAAGACGTTTTCCGGAAAGACCGTCAGCCTTGATAAATACTTTTGTAATATCTGTCTTGTACCCAAAATCAGGTTTTAAATGATGTATGTGTTCCATTTTATCAATTTCGCGTCTTAAAAATTTTGCATTTGAAACAGCACGGGAAAGCTGCTTTCTTCCTCTTGGACTTTCAAGGTTTGCACGTGCAGCATCAAGACTTGCAAGAAGCATCAATGACGGGCTTGTTGTATGCAGAAGTTTCAAAGCTTTTTCAACAGCATCCGCATCAAGCATTGAATCGTGGGCGATATGAAGCATAGAACTCTGGCTCATACTGCCGCCGGTTTTGTGAAGTGAATGAACAACAGCGTCAGCACCTAAATGCAGGGCTGACGTCGGCAAATGCTCATTAAAATTCCACAAACAAGCATGAGCTTCATCAACAATTAACGGCACTCCGTATTTTTTGCAGATAGCGGCAATTGATTTAATGTCTGATACAACACCTTCGTATGTAGGGTTTGTAATCCAAACCATAGCAACGTCATCGTGGGTTTTAAGCATTTCATCGACAGATTCAGGACTTACATTACCCCAGATACCCCATTCTTCAAATCTGTTCGGGATAAGCCAGAGCGGTTCTGCGCCGGAAATAATCATACCTGTCAATACAGAACGATGGCAGTTGCGGTTTGTAATAATTTTTTGACCTTTCTTTGTTAAACCCATTGCCAGAGCGAGGTTGCCGGCGGTTGAGCCATTTAAAAGAAAGAAAGTTTTTTTAGCACCAAAAGCTTTTGCTGCAAGTTCTTGAGCCTCTTTTATCGGCCCTGTTGCAGGGTGAAGTGTACCAAGATTATCAAATTCATCCGTAGTATCAATGCACAAAGCCTTACGCCCCACAAGACTTTTAAATTCGGGCAGTGCGCCGTTTCCTTTTGTATGTCCCGGAATATGGAACTGATACGTAGGGTTTTCGTACGCTTTTTTCAGGGCTTCTACTATCGGGGCAGCAACTTTTGTTGACTGTTTTCTTTTAGTTATTGTTCTTGTTACACTTGTCATAATTATAATATACAATAAAAAAATTATGAATTTCAAGTACTTTTATGATATGATTAATATTTGTGAACCGTATTTTTGGAATAGCTATTATAATTACTGCTCTATTGCTTTCCCCGTCCGCTTTTGCAAAGAATAAAGCTGATAAAATTACCCCTGTGCAAATTCAAAATCAATCTCAGGAAGTTGTCGAACTTGATATTTCAAAATCGGACGCAAAAACTGAGGAAGTAAAACGCAATTTTTACGAAGCAGACCGTGCACTTGATAACGTGGATGTTGAGTTTTCCATGTTTGACAACCTTATCGACAGGGACAAAGACAGTGACCATCCGTTTAAGATAGAGGAAGAATCTCTTTTTGGAAGAATTTACAAAAAAGATATTACAAGAACTTCAATTCCGTCATATCTTCTGCAGGATGAATTGACGTTTAAATATAAAAAAGGTCCGGTTGACAAAGTACAATTTTACGGAGCATTTCAAGGGAATTTTAACAGCCTGTTTTTCCCGTCGGATTATGATACCAGTTACGATTTAAACGTGCTTGAAGCAGGTGTTATCGGGGATTTTAAAGATAAGAATACAGATTTTAAATTACAATTTAATTTTAAAAATTCGGAAAATTATACCTTTTTGCAAGGACTGGTAACAGATGCCTACATTATGAATACACGTATTCCGCATCACAAAATAATTATAGGTAATTCACGTAATCAGGTTGGTGTAGACGGCGGTGCAAGTACATATACACTTCCGTTTGCATTCCGTTCACAAATAGGAAGAAATTTTGGTAACACACGGGCTCTTGGTTTACGTGTTGTCGGTAATTATGACTTAATAGATTACAGTTTGGCGTTGAATACATCAGACCGTTTTTTCAGAACATTTTTTGCCGGCCCTGAATTTACGGGCTGGGTTAACTTTAAACCTCTTGGTAAAACTGACGGGAAATACGGAAGTTTTGTAATCGGCGGAGGTTTAAACGCAGGACATAATAACACTGATTATGTTGTAGGGGGCGCTTATGTCGGATATACTTACAAAAAATTTGCCGCAAATTTTGAATATGCAATAGCTGACGGTTACAACGGTCCGGTAACCAGTACGGATAAGGCAACAGGGTTTTATACAACTTTATCTTACAGAATTACACAAAAGTTGCATGTGCTAGCAAGATTTGATCAATTTGATCCTAACAGGGATATTTCAGGAGATTTACGGAGAGAATACACGGCTGGCTTAAACTATTTTATAAAAGGACAGGCTTTAAGATTAATCCTCAACTATGTTTTCTGTCAGAACGAAAATACCGATGACAGCCACAGAATTATTTTCGGGACACAAATTGTTTTATAATGTGTGCAGGCAGTGTTTTTTATTAATCATCCGTTTGTAGGATTAAAATAAAAACTTGAACGGTTATAATAAAAGTACGGGGTCAAATAACTATAATCAATTAAAACTAAAACAGCTTAACGCAATGCTGATTAATGTTTTCTAACAAACTAACGGAGGGGAAAGCTTTATGGAAAGTATGGATATTATTGAAGATGAAGAATTTTACCCTCAAAACAACGGAGAGATTTCCGAATCAATTACGCAAAACTGGACAGAACAGGCAATAGAGTGTTATACGGTTTGCGGAGATTGCAAAAAATGTTCACTATCAAAGGGAAATTACTCCTTTATATGTCAGATGCCGAGAGTTGTAAAACAACTTTTGGCATCGTGTGGTAAACCACAATTAACTCCTATTTAAAAACCAATTTTTCTTGTGCTGACAGAAAAGTGTCTGGAGGGAGAAATTTTTCTCCCTTTTTTATTTGCCGGTTGAATTTAGCGTTTTTGTAAAGAAAATAGAAAATATGTAAAATTTTCCACGAGACTTATTAACAAAAAATATTCTTTTAACTACTATTATATTGTTTTGGGAAATAATATGAAAAAAGTTTTATTCCTGATAACATTCGTAATAACACTGGCTCTTCCAGCAAACTGCGAGGTGCAGAAAGTTTCATTAGATGAAGCTATAGAAATTGCTCTGTCGCAGAATCTTGAATTGCAGGCAAAACGTAAGGATTATGAAATATATAAACAGGAAGTAAAAATTGTTAATGCATTAAAAAATCCGCAGTTTCAATCAAATTTCCTGCTGGGAAAAGTTAATACAGGAAATTCAAGCCAATTCGGGCTTGCTTTACCTATAGAAATAGCAAAAAGAGGTGTTCGTAAAAAGTCTGCAGAAGCAAAACTTAAATCTGTTGAAAATGAAATTCGCTTAGCGGAGCATAACGTTAAAATCAATGTTATGGAAGAATATTTTAATGTACTTTATATGAAGTCGCTTTTAAAAATAGCAAACGACAGAGAAGATATTTTTAAAGAAATGTCAGACATCGCTCATTCAAAACCGGCAACTTCATTAAATTACAAAATAGATATTTTACAATCTGATATCAAACATAAAAAATTGCTGGTACAGTTAAATGCGGCAAAAGCAAACCTGCTCCGCGCTCAATTTGATTTAAACCGTGCGATGGATGTTGAAGATGATATTATTTTATACGATACAATGGAAAAATCTCTTTTCGGAGATGTCAGTATATTGAATATAGAATTACCATCATATGAAACGATAGAGGCAATAGCTTTTAAATACAGTTACTCTATAAAAATTGCAGATTCCGATATAGAAAAATTATCACGCGATATAAAAGTAGAAAAACACAAAGTTATTCCTGATGTGACCATTGCATCGGGTTATGCCTATCAAACCGCACATCAAACCGGCAAAGAAGCACTTCCCGGTGCATATATAGGAGTTTTTGCAGATATTCCGGTTTTATATACTTATCGTCCTGAAGTTAAAAGAGCTACTTTTATTTATGAAAAAGCCAAGATGGATAAAAAATCATACGAAAATAAACTTAAATTAGCACTAAAGACAAATTACAACGATTTTATTTATACAAAAGAAAACATGGAATATTATCAGGATATTCTTGATTATTCAAAAGAAATATTGAAAATGTCCACAGAGCGTTACCGTAGAGGTGAAACAACTCTACTTGGATTAATGTGGAATGAGAATGCCTATCAGGAAACAATGCATGAGTATCTAGATATGCTAAACACTTATTACAGCGCATATTTAAGTTTAATGCACAATATGGGGCATGATTTTATTTTAGAGGATGATATAATCTAATAAATTTTTCTATACCAAAACATCCTATCTGAACATAACGTGTTCAAAAAGATGATAAACATCATTTCTGTAATTTTGAGCCGGCCAATCTGTGTTAAAAATACCGTCCCAATGACGTTCGCATTCAGTCCAAGCATCAGAGCCTCTCATCTCTTTTACACGCTCCATTTGTTCATGGGTATTGGTATAATTGGAAAGCGGCAGAATATCATTAATCTGCATATAAGTAGGTAATTTGTCCGCAATATGGTCGTATCCGAAAAGACAATTTGCAATTCTGTTTAAACGTTGTTCATACCAGATATTCCCGTAGTCGTTATCATTAGAAACTTCCGGTCCACCTGCATAATCACGGTTGCTTTTCTGTTTTCTGGACTCCCATAATACACTTCCGAAATCGTCAGCTTGTCCCCAGTGTGTACCGGCTGTCATACCCATTTCTTTGTATGCGTATTCATCATTACATTTTTCGCCTATAAATGCGATATCGCTTCTGCCGGTTTCGCGTCTTATGGCTTCTGTTATTCTCTGCATCTGGCAAAAATCAGGCAATGCTCCGACTCCGCAGTATCCGTTATAATCTACAACGTGTTTTGCACTGTCAAAATATATTGCATCAAAACCTAATTCAACAAGATTTTTGCAGGCGTCAATATAAGCTCTTTCATCTTTCCACCAATCAAATCCACGGCCTTGAACCTGCAATTGTCCTGCTGAAAGCGGCATTCTGGCTCCTGTCTTAAACCCCATAAGATGCGCCAGATCATTAAAAGCTTTTACCTGTTCATCTTCACCCATTTTGCAATATAATCCCGGAGAGGTTAAATTTCTGCTTATTCCTGTGTGTAAATTGGCGGTATAAAGTCCGTTACCATCCATATATCCGTCACCGTAGGTACTTGGAAAAACCTGTGACAGAAGTATACAATTGGCGAAACTTCTTGGAGAGGGAGGAATTGCCGGCAAAAGTTTCATCACCTGAAATAACCCCTCTGAAACCTGTCCGTTTTCATATTTTGCAATCGCACGCGGGTTAATTTCTATATAATTGGCATGCCTGCCCCATTTATCACCGTAACTTGGAGAATAAATACAAGGCGGAATTCCAGGATACTGGTAAGGCGGCTTAACCAGAGTTAAAATGGATTGCATTGCCTGTTCCGGTGTGCGTTTTAAAAGGTCATTAGGAGATGCATTTACCCATTTTTTGAAACCTACCTGATAAAGATGTTCATTTGTCCAGTTGTCTTCATAAACATCATTTCTGCCCGTTAAATTCCAGAAAAGTTTCTTCGCAGGCTGCTGATCTCCGTAATATCCTTTAAAAGAAATATTTGCTTTATTAAGCATAGCCTGATAGTTGTCAAACGCTTTAAAATTCGGGTTTGACATGTGTGTGTTACGCTGTGAATCAATTTTTTCGTTATCTTTTTTATAGGATTGCAGAAAATTGTTCGGGGTAACAATATTATATTGTATTTTTTGAGTTCTCATCTTGTTAATTTTAAAATCTGTGAAAAAATTTTTTTGTTAGTTTGAACGAAAAACAGGAAAAAATCCTGTTTTTCGTTACAAAAATTAACTATCCTATAACAGGAGCAGTGAAAGTTCTTGCTGCAAGATCTTTATCAAGCATCAAGAGTGCTTTTGAATCGTCTTTAATGAGTTTCAATGTAGCCAGAACATCACCAACGGTTGATTCTTCTTCAACTTGTTCTTTCAAATACCAGTCAAGGAATGATAATGCTGCTCTGTCTTTAACTTCTTCGGCAACATCCATCAGTGCATTTATTCTTGAAGTTACAAATTCTTCGTGTTTCAAAACTTCTTCAAAGCATTGGAGCGGAGAAGACCAGTTTGTTACAGGTTTTTCAATAGCTTCAAGTTCAACGTGACCGCCGCGTTGGTGTACATAATCAAACATACCCATTGCATGTGCACGTTCTTCCTGTACCTGTACTGTAAACCAGTTTACAAAACCTTTAAGATTTAATCTTTCAAAATATGCCTGCATTGCAAGATACAGGTATTCGGAATAGAATTCTTTGTTAATTTGATCATTGAAAGCTTTTTCTAATTTTTCATTAATCATAATTTCTCTCCTTTTCTAAGCATATTAAGTCTAACACGTAAATAAACTTATACAAGCAAAATTATTTTTGGATGTCAAAAAAGCCTGATATTTTTCTGTACATATCAAGAATGTCGCCCATATCAAAATTTTCAAAGGCGTCTTTCGCTCCTGTTTCGGGTTTTATTCCGCAGGAATTTTTCAGTAAATCACAGCAGACTTCAAATTTTTCGTCAACATTCATTTCCATAAATCGGCGGCAGAGTTCTTCGCGGTTTTCAAGTTTTGGTTTAGTTTTGTTTCTCAGACCTTCCTGACGGGTCATGTTGCTGTATTTATACATTGAAGATTTTTTTATGGTTTTTAAAATACTTTCGGGCAAAGTATTTATCAAAACTTTGCCGCCGCGCAGCATTTCTACAAAAAATCCGGCTTCACAAATCATGTTTTTCTCTTCAATACTTGATAATTGCTCTGACAAATCTATGTTGAACAGACCGGCTTTCAGATAACTTTTTCCGTCGTATAAAATATTATTTTCATATTCAGCTATTTTTTCAGCAGTTGCAAAGTTAGGAAAAATTTCATCAACTTTATCTATATATTTTAGCAACTCTTCAAGCGGATAGACTTCCGGATAATGCTCTCCGGTTGTATCTAACAGACGTTGGTTTATGGAATTTCCGAAAGCGAACCTGTTTACTTTTTCTGAAAGACCATTTTCAACTACAACAAACAATCCGTCACAGTCGCTGCCGGGGAAAGCTTTGCCCCGTCCAATTGAGCAATTACTGTCATAGGCTGCAAATAAAACCCTGTTACCTGTTCCTTGTACCATATTGTCAAGTTGGGTGAGAATTTCCTGATGCATATTTTCGTTTATTCTGTCGATATAAGGAAATCCTGTCATCTTGCAGTATTCCTGAATAAATGCTTTTTTATCAGTTTCCGGAAGATTAAAAGAAAGCGGTCTTAATAGATTTTCTGCCTGCGGGTTACTCACGGTTTTTCCACCTTCCCAGATATGTGCCGGAAAGTCTTTTATCTGATTAAACCAATCTCTGTATCGGGTAAGAGTTTCTTCCGGCAGCGTTTCTTGAAAGATTTTAATCCCCTGCGGTTTAATGTCTGTTGTTTGGATTGCAGGTGTTTTTAACCCTTTTCCCTTAAAAGCTCTTACTCCGGCATACCCAAGAATCGCCAGTCCTGCAAGCGCGCCAGTAAGTTTGACGCTCTGTGACAGGGCTGCAGGTTTATTTTTATGTTCTGTCGGATGTGGTTCTTCTTTTTTCACTTCGGATTGAACATAATATGGAATATTTACTTTCTCAAACCCCGGTATCATATTCATACAAAACATGAACAGAAAAATTTTTGCGCTTTTTTATATTTCTAATTGCTGTTCCGACCTGCGGGTCATTGCGGGCTGCTGTGTATGACAGAATTTTTTACAAATCAGCAAGCACTCTGTCGAGGCAGGCTTTTTGAGAATACTGCCATTCGCGGAATGTAATACGGTTAACTTTAAATCCGCAGCGTTCAAGAATTGCCTGTTTTTTCATATTAGAAACATGGTGGTGGGTTTTTACGTTATCTTCAAGACCGTCTACTTCTATAATGATTTTTTTATCAACAAGTAAGTCTGCACTCAAATCAGCAATTTCTACACCTGCCTGAACTTCATGTCCGAGTTCTCTTATTTGTGAGGCTATTTCACGTTCAAGCGGATTTTTATAAATATTTTCGTCTATCTGATTATTTTGAAGCGCCTGTTGTTTATTCTCATATTCTGCAAGATAATTCATGTAATTCCTGAAATGACCGTCCGGCAAATCTTTTGGATTTCTGGAAATAAAGTTAATCATCTTGGAGCAGGCTCTTGTGATAGCAACGTTAAAGAGGTTTGGTTTTTGCAAAAATGTCAGGCTCTGGGTGTAACTGTTGTTTGCAAAAGCCCACGAAATCAGCATAATATCACGTTCATCACCCTGAAAAGTATGTGCTGTTCCGATTTCTATTCGATGTTTTCTTATCATGTGGTCTGACAGAACTTTTGATACAGAAGTTTTCAGCTGTTCAACCTGTGCTCTAAACGGTGAAATTATACCTATGGAAACGGGGTTATCAGGATTTTTGCGTTCATCTTCTATAACTATTTCGTGTAGTTTTTTGACGACGGCTTCCACTTCAGGAATATTTCTTGTCGCATCAAAGTCTACTTTGCCATCCGGAACTTCAATAAGTTCAAGCACCTTGTCCCCTGCAAAATCTTTTTTCATAACTCTTATTCTGCCGCCGTAAAATTCTTCGTTTGAAAAATCAATAATAGGCGGAAGACTTCTGAAATGTTCGTCAAGCATTACTGAATTCATTGAATAATAGTCCGCAAGATCAAACATGGAATTTGTTCTGAATCGCCACATTAACTGGTATTTATCAGGAATTCCATATTGTGAAAGGAAAGATTGTTCTTTTGCTTTTTCAAGGAAAGAAAGATGCGGAAGCTGCTTGTCATCACCTACAATTACGGCACGTTTTGCGCGGAAAAGTATAGGGAAACAGCTTGCAATATCGCATTGGGAAGCTTCATCTATTATTGCAACGTCAAACATTCCGGGTTTTAGCGGAAGAGAATCCGATACGGCATAAGTTGTAACGCACCAGCACGGGAATGCCTCTAAAAGCGGTTTAAAGTCTTCACCCTCCAGTATATTTGTCTGGAGGCGTTTTCTGCGTTCAACGAGAGAACGGGCATGGACTTTAAGACGCTGGCATTTTACTGCATCGCGCAGAAGACCCCTGATTGATTCGCGGCGCTGATGTTTCAGAATATTTATCGCTAAGGTTTTTTGTTTCTTTTTCATCTGGCGGATTTGTTCTGAGAGAACGTGTAAATTTCCGGTGTTCTGGATTTCCGCTTCAATTCTGCGGAGTCTTGAAACATAGCCTGCAACCTCAAGTTCGGCTTTCAAGCATCCCAGGTTTTCGTAAGTTACGTCAAAATGTTTAAGTTTCAGTATATTTTTAATTGTTTTGACGCTTGTGTAGTTAGCTATATTGGTGAAAAATCCGGATTTTTCAATGTTTTTTTCCAATGCACCAAGGGCAAGCGAAATTGCATCAAGTTCTGATTTTTTTAGAGTTGTCTTGATGAATTGCATCTTACCGTTGGCTTTTTCCTGCTCTTCTGTTTCTACGGAAAGGTCGTGCCAGTCTTTTTCAAGTTTAATAATTTGTTCGCATTTGTTTTCCATGCCCTTAACCATGTCGAGATGTTTTTTCATATCATCTACACCGGCAAACATTGTATCTTCGGCATCACTGTCAACATCAACTTTTCCGGCAAGCAAATCATTAAGCTGATAACTCAATTGTTTCTGGTAATTCAACCGTCCTGCACGGAGAGCAAGGTAAGGTGCGCCCAGAGCATTTAATCTGTCTGCAACAACGTCAACGGCTTTGTCCATGCGCGATGCGACAAGAACGGTTTTTCCGTTGGCAATCAGGTGGGCTACCAGATTAACTATTGTTTGTGATTTACCGGTTCCGGGGGGGCCTTGAACTGCGATAAGCTTGCTGTATTCTATATTTTTAATAACTTTTTCCTGTGAATCGCTCAAAGATAGTGGTGTTATGGGATAGAAATCTTTTATTTCTTTGATATTTTGAAGTGGAACGGATTTTTCTTTGGACTGCGTGTATTCATCATTGATTATACTCAGGGCAGTTTCGCGGTAAATTCCGCTTGGTTTTTCCGCTATCTGGGTTAATTCATGCAAGACTCCTGCTGTAACGGACGGACGTTTTGTAAGTATTATTGCGCACTGGTTAGTTACGGAAACTTTTTCCAGTTTTACCTGAGGTTTTGAATTAGCTTCCTCTTCTTCTATGATTTCATCAACGTTTTCGCCGTCAACCTTATAAAAATCTTTTGAGTGGGATGTTTCTTTTGAAATATTATCTTCTTCAACGTCGTCTTTATGGTCAAAGCTTATTTCAACATCCGGAATAACGGATTTTAATGTAGTCAAAAATATTTCCAGCTTTTCATTTGTAAGAGGTAAATCCGGCACTACATCTAAAATCCCCTCCAGAAGCAAATCAACTTCATCTTCATCATCATTTTTTTTCATCAAAGCTGCAAGTGCGCCGGTATTTAGCGAAAGCATCTCATCCAGCGGAATGCAGTTTATATTAACCCCGTTGCGTTCAAGTTTGCAGGGCATATATAAAAGCGGGGTCAAAAATTCGTTAGCCTTTTTAGACTTGGAGCTCTTTCCTACAAGAAAAAGATAACCGTAAATCAGGTATTTATCTTTTGAGCCTAATTCTGACTGAATCATGAGTTCTGTAAGTTTAGGGTCGCTTCCGTCAAGCTTTAGATAGTCATCGTAGCAGGTAAAAAGCTGTTCTTCGCCTTTTAAGAAAATCCATTTGTTATCTTTATCCCCTTTAAGGTTTCTGAAAGTTGAGCTTTTTACTTCTTCACGTACGCAATCATGGAGGTACTGGCTTAACTTTTTGATAAAACTGTTATTAAATGCCGAATTGATGGCTCTCGTTGCTTCCTGTAACATCTTCTTCCCTCATGTATTCCATATTGTAGCATTTTATCGTAAAATAAACAATATGAATATCGTAAATATAAAGGATACTTCGGGCAAATTATACTACATCGGCGGAGTTGTCAGAGATGAACTTCTCGGGCGCGAAAGTTTTGATATTGACATAACTTATGTTGGTAATGCCATCGAATACTGTGCAAAGTTCGGGGAAGTAATCCGTGTTAATCCTGATTTTGGCACAATAAGGGTTAATGTCTGCGGTCGGGAAGTAGATTTTGCATCTACACGGGCAGAAGTTTATGACAGAAAAGGACATTTGCCAAGGATTACAAAAATAGGATGCGGGCTTAAGGAGGATGTTTTACGCCGTGACTTTACGGTCAATGCGCTTGCAAAGTCAATCACAACAGGCGAAATTATTGACTACACCGGCGGGTTGGATGATTTAAAAAATAAAACACTCCGTGTTCTCCATGACGGAAGTTTTATAGATGACCCGACAAGGATTATACGCGGATTAAAATTTTCTGTAAGGTTCGGGTTTGAACTTGATGAACATACAAAAAAGCTTCAGGATGAGTATCTTTCGGCTGTAAATTACGATATGTGCTACAAACGCGTCAAAAAAGAACTTATGGAAACATTTAACCTGAATTCACAGGAAGCTTTTGAACGTTTTATTAGAGATGGCATTTACAAACTGGTAACAGAAAAAAAAGTTGTTCTGCCTGTTGTTAATATAGAAGAATTAATAAAAAAATATCCTGTACAGAATGTATGGCTTGTTTATGCGGGTGTTCTGCGTGACCTGTCAAGGCTTGAACTTACCCGTCAGGAAAAGAAAATCCTTGATGATTTTGCCGTGCTGGAAAATTCACGGATGAATAATGATTTTGAAATCTACAGGGCATTTGAAAATGCGGAACAGGAAAGCATTCTACTGTATGCAATTTTGAAAGACAAAGACAGGGCATGCCGCTATCTTGATAATTTGCGCAATATAAAAATTCAGACAAACGGCGAAGATTTGCAAAAACTTGGGATAAAACCGTCTCCTGAATACAAAAAGATTTTTGATGCAATACTGACGGCTAAATTGGCAAACCCGCAAATGACAGGCGCTGACGAGATTAATATCGTGAAAAACTACTTAAATTCTTAACAGATTTACTATTTTTTCATCTTGATTTGTTAATCATAAAAAAATATAGCCTTTACCAGTTGACAAATAAAAAATTTAATGTTAAAATAAATGTGGGGTAAATGTATATTTATAAGTCTTGTCAAATGACGAGACTTTCTTTTTCGCTACATCGTTTTTTGCTAATATAT
>CALUTF010000014.1 GCA_944323595.1 Candidatus Gastranaerophilales bacterium
TAATTATGCAATGGAAGAGATTTTTCTAAAGCTGTTTTATGTACCGGAAAATCCGGAGTTGTTTTAGGCTTATCCTGTGAATAATTTGAATAATAATACGTTTCAGCGATATTCTTTTCACAATCAGAGATATTATATATATAAACATCCTCTCCATCCGGATAGAATTTCACAATCCCCTTGTACTTATATAAATTTTCTGTTTTTTCAATACTATCTGTATCCAGCAACACCGTAAGTTTGCTATCTTCCGAAAGATTTAACCATTGTTCAGAATGCGCAATATTCACTGTAAATAGCACAGAAAAAATTAATAAAAAAATCTTTTTCATATTCACTATCGTATCAAAGCACCTCCTCTATGTCAATTTCTAACAAATTACGAATTACATATTATAACAGAGGACATTATTTATATGTCCTCTGTTAATTATTACATCTAATTTATTGATAATAGATTAATCTCTTTTCTTTAAAGTAGGGAATGCAATTACGTCTCTAATTGACGGAGAATTTGTTAAAAGCATAACCAGACGGTCAATTCCCATACCCAGACCGCCTGTAGGCGGCATACCGTGTTCTAACGCACAGATAAAGTCTTCATCAATTTCCATTGCTTCTTCATCACCGTTAGCCTTAGCAAGTGCCTGAGCCTCAAATCTCATTCTCTGATCAATAGGGTCAGTAAGTTCGGAGAATGCGTTACAGATTTCCCAGCCGTTTACGCGGGTTTCAAAACGTTCTGTCAGTCTGTCGTTATCTCTGTGAACTTTTGCAAGCGGTGATATGTCGCGAGGATAATCAATAATGTGAACAGGTTGAATTAATGTAGGCTCAACTTTTTCTTCAAAAATTCTGTCGATTACCTGTCCCCAGTTTTCGCAATCATCTGCATTAACTCCGGCTTCTTTGGCTTTTGCTCTTGCATCTGTAATTGTGAAAATTTGATTGAAGTCAATGCCTGTTGCTTCTTTAACGGCTCCTAGCATTGTTTTTCTATCCCACGGAGGAGTCAGGTCAATTTCATTTTCACCGTACTGAATTTTCATTGTGCCCAGAACTTCCTGTGCAACAGTTGAAACAAGATTTTCAATCAATACCATCATTTCATTATAATCAACATAAGCCTGATAAAGTTCTACCATTGTAAATTCAGGATTGTGGCGAGTATCAATACCTTCATTTCTGAAACTTCTGTTGATTTCAAAGATTTTCTCGCTCATACCGCCTACCATAAGACGTTTCAGATAAAGTTCCGGAGCTATTCTCAGATACATATCCATATCAAGAGTATTATGGTGTGTAATGAACGGCCTTGCATTCGCACCCCCTACCTGTGGGTGAAGCATAGGTGTTTCAACTTCCAGAAAACCCTGTGCAGTTAAATACTGTCTGATTTTTTGGATAATCAAGCTTCTTGTTTGGAAAGTTTTTCTTACATCTTCGTTGCAAATCATATCAACATATCTTTGACGATATTTTGTTTCCACATCGCTGAATGTATGGAATTTTTCCAGTTCTTCAAGTTTTTCCTTGCTGATTTGTTTGTTTGGCAACGGCAGCAAAGCTTTTGACAACAATTTTAATGATGTAGCTTTAATAGAAAGTTCACCGCGCGGAGTTCTTCTGATTGTGCCAGTAAAACCAACGATATCACCGATATCAATGAGTTTTAAAAGTTTCATCTGGTCTTCATTTAAATTTTCCTTATGTGAAAATATTTGGATTTTGCCTGACGGGTCAACCAGATCAATAAACATTCCTGAATTTCTGATAACCATTACACGACCTGCAACGGAATAACAATCTTCTGTTTCGGCACCGTTTTCAAGGTCTTTATATTTTTCCTGCAAGTCTGCGGCATTGGCATCTTTATTAAAAGAATACGGATATGGATTTATACCTCTGTCTGCAAGCTCGGCAAGTTTTTGAATTCTTGTCTGTCTTATTTGTTCCTGAGCGGAAATCGGCTCATGAGTAGTTTGTTGTGTCATTTTTATTATTCCTTATTCTTAATAACCTTATGTCAAAATTTTAGCACAAACAAAAAAAGGTACAAACCTTGGACGGAATGCACCTTTTTATTATATATTAAACATACAGTATTACTGCAGCAAACGTTTCAACTCATCAGGACGTGAAGTTTTTGACATCGCGTCTTCCATTGAGATAAGTTTTTCTTTATATAATTTGGAAAGAGCCATTTCAAGAGTTTGCATGCCGAGGCCCTGATTCATTTGAATTGTTGAATAAATCTGTGCCGCTTTTGCTTCTCTGATAAGGTTTGCAATCGCAGGTGTAACTATCATAATTTCCTGTGCCATAACACGCCCTTTTTTGGTTCCGTCCGGCTGCAGCTTTGGAATCAGTGTTTGTGAAAATACTGCAACAAGAGAGTTTGCAAGCTGTACACGAATTTGTTGCTGCTGCCCTTCAGGGAATACGTCAATGATACGGTCAATTGTTTGCGAAGCTGATGACGTGTGAAGTGTTCCGAACACAAGGTGACCTGTTTCTGCTGCGGTAAGAGCGAGGGCAATTGTTTCGTGGTCACGCATCTCACCTACCAGAATAATATCAGGGTCTTCACGGAGTGCGGATTTCAATGCATTTGCAAAAGAGCGTGTATCCATACCTAATTCACGCTGGTGAATAATGCTTTGCTTTGATTTGTGGACAAACTCTATAGGGTCTTCAATTGTCAGAATATGTTCCGCTTTTGTTGAATTTATATAGTCTATCATTGCAGCCAGAGTAGTTGATTTACCGGATCCTGTAGGCCCTGTAACAAGTACAAGACCGCGTGGTTTTTCCGCCATTTTACGAACGGTTTCCGGCAAGCCGAGAGATTCAAACGACGGAACAGTGTCCGTAATCGTTCTGAATGCTGCAGCATAATTACCTTTGTCCCTGTAAATGTTAACCCGGAAACGGCTAAGACCTTCTACACCGTAAGAAAAGTCTAATTCCCATTCCTGTTCAAGTTTACGGCGCTGTTCATTTGAAAGCATAGGGAAAAGCAAATTTTCTACATCATGCGGAGAAAGTGACGGACAGTCAAATCTTCTTAATTTACCGTCAATACGTCCTGCCGGCTGGAGATTGCTTGTTATATGCAAGTCGCTGCCATTCTGGCTTACAAGTTGTTCCAAAAGATCTTCTATCTGCATTATTTGTTCCTCTTTATTCTTTAAAATTTAATACGGCATCTTCTTCTTCCATTGCAAGTTCAATAAGCTTATATGCCATATACGCCCCGAGCGCTACTGCTTTAGGATCCAGAGATGTTTTATTGGCCGCCTCAATTATTGCTGTATTAATCTCGGGATTTTCATCTTTGATGTAATGTATCATTTTTTTACGCCATGCCGGCATATCCTGAAATATTTCAACAAATGCGGCTGCGGCATTTTCTTCCGTAATTATCGGTATCATATCTTTTTCCTTATCATACAGGACTTTTTACCATATTATCTGCGATTATATATTAAATTTTACACGCCGTCTATACATTAGAAAATGTATTTGCTAGAATATTTTTATCTATGAGATTAGCGGATTTAAAATTATCAAACTACAGAAACATAAAGGAGCTTTCATTAAATTTCAACTCTGACAAAATTCTGATTATCGGGAAAAATGCACAGGGCAAAACAAACATACTGGAGAGCATTTATTTTTTGTCTACCCTTAAAAGCCCGAGGACTTCTAATAATATTGAATTGATTAACTTTGAAAGCACATCTGCAGAAGTCCACGCTGATATAATAAAATCCGATACGGATATTGAACTTGATTTTGCATATAACAACGAAAAAAAACGGGAATTGAAAATTAACGGAGTAAAATCCGGTCCTAAAAATTTCAAATCAGTATTAAAGACTGTACTATTTTCAACGAACGATTTGCTGCTTTTGCGCGGAACGCCTCAGGACAGAAGAGATTGGCTGGATAGAGCAATTTCACAAATTTATCCGGCTTATGATGACAGATTATCTAAATACGACAAAATACGCGTACAAAAAAACAATTACCTGAAAGATTACCTAAAAACAGGGAACTCAAATGATACGCTGCTTGATGTTTATAATGAACAACTGGTGATTACCGGAAGCAATATTATATATTTACGAAAGAAATTTCTGAACGAAATAGAGAAAATAGCAAAAGAAAAACACAGAATTATAAGTGAAACAGAAGATTTACAAATTCATTACGACTGTTCATTTTTGAGCGGGAATGAATTTGAGGCAGAAGAAATAGCCGATTCATTTAAAAACGCTCTTGCAGAGCGCAGGCAGGAAGAAATGAGGCGCGGACAATCCTGTGTCGGACCGCACAGAGATGATATAATATTTTTTATAAACAACAATGAAGCTACAAAATTTGCATCACAGGGACAGCAAAGAACTATTGTGCTTGCATTAAAACTTTCCGAACTTGATATAATCACAGAAAAAACCGGAGATAATCCTATTCTTCTGCTTGATGATGTTCTGGCAGAACTTGATGATATCAGACAGAATTATCTATTAAAGTCCATTAATGAGGAAACACAAACTATAATTACCTCTGTAGATACAGTATTATTTGAAGATGAATTTTTAAAAGATGTGCTTATTTATAAAATAGAGCAGGGGAATATTTTAATTTAATAAAGCCTGACTAAAAAGCCAGACTTTATTAAACCGCTACAAATTTTGTACCCCTTTTACCCCTTAATAGGAGGCATATCTTTATAGAATTTTCTATAATTTATGTCATTAAAGTTAGACGCGAATGCTGATTTCATAAATCTGTTTGAAATATATTGAGGCATTGTTGCATACATTTGTTCATTTGCCTGAGTTTCAGCAGGTTCTGCGGAGGCTGTTTTTTGTTTTTTTTCCTCTCCATATAACGCTTCACGAGCAACTTTTTCAATATTTGCAGAGAAGAAGTTTGATTTAAGGATAAATCTTGCGCCTTCTTTTTTTGCTTCTCCGCCTGCATTAAGCATAGCAATTGCAACAATATTGATTACCTGCAGAGGTAAACCCGGAAGTTTCAAAATAGCAGAACCGTGAGATGCGGCGATTGTTTTAAGTAAATTAGGACAATACATCGCTATTTTAATATAAGCTTCTTTTTTAGTCGCATCCGGGAGTCTGTCAATAAACGCGCTCAAGTCTTTAACGCTGTTAAATTTATCAGAGTAATACTGACGGCGTTCTTCTGCAGACATATTAGCTACATCAGGGTTACTTGCATCAAGATTATTTTCAATAATAGATTCGGTAACAGCTGCGATAATTTGTTTAGTATATGTAGCTTCTGTAGAAGCTATTACCTGTTGAATATTAGCATTATTTTGCACGCCGGAATTTGAAGAACCGGCAGCAGCTTCGTTAGCAGCGACTTCATTAGCAACACTGGCAGCAGCTTCTATGGCTTTTGTATTACCGGTATCAATTGACATCTGAAGTGCTTCTGCCTGTACAGACGAATCGTAATTAACGATGTTTTTCGTTGCATATTCCAAGACTTCATCATACTGGGATGTCATTAATGTTTCGTGAGCATGCAGTTGATTATCCGCATGTAATAACGGAACTTGGTCTGCCAATGCTGTTTCAAGGTAGATGGCATCTTCTTTTGCCATTTTAGCACTTGCAGCATGTGAACTTTCAAATAAGTAGCTTTGGTCATCAGCATCATGCTTATGGATATTATCAATACCTGCCTTCATAACATTAACATTGCCTGTGGCGTTAGCTTTATCATGCATGTCACGACGGATTGATTTAGCCATACGGTGAGTGTTGCTTGCAAATTGAACTTGAGTTGCCTCAGAATATTCACTGTCTTTATTTTCAAATACAGCAGTGCCGACTTCACTCTGTTCATCCGCGCTATAAGTACCTTTTTCAGAAGCCTGAAAATATGCTTCCCCAACTTCAGGACTACCAATTTGCAAAAGTTCTTTAGCAATGGTTGTTTTTTGAAGTTCTCCCAATATATCCGGTCTTGAGAGTACATGTGCGGCAACTTTACCAATTTCCAGACTTTGCGGATGGTCAGGATGTTTGAATTCTTTCATTTCTAATACAATGCTTAATTCACGTTCTGCATCCTTGCTTTCACCGGCTGCAATTGTTTTTGTTTTAGCAGATGCGAAATCGTACATTTTTGCTATGTCGCCAATTTCAGGATATTCTTCCTGCAATTTGTACGCAACATCAAATAATAATTTCTTTTCATAAAATGCATCACAATTATCCAGCCATTTTTTGAATTTAGCCGTACCAATCTTGCCAACTTCATCTTTGCTTAATTCTTTTCCTGATGCGACATCATAAAATTTGCCGTCTTTAATCGTTATACCCAAATCTTTTTTGACATAGGCATAAGTAGCTTCAGTAACAGCTTCTTTATAAACTTCTTTTTCGTCCTCAAGTGTAACTAAATTATTAGAGATGTAATCTTTAAAAACTTCCTGAAAAGTAGCATCCTTTGACATTTTCTTAAATGTCGAATTTGCTTTATCTTGGGAATAGTTACCTAAATGTAAATCCCAGCCTTTTTCTTTAAGAGATTTATAGTCATTATATAATTGAAGTTCCGTCTCATTCAGGCAGCTTATGTCACCATTATTTTTCTGAATTTTGTCATTGAGGTAATTGAACCTTGCAATATCAGTTTCTTCACCGTTTTTGTACATAGAAAGGTCATCTCCGGTGAAACCTTCCGTTTGTTCCAGATAGTCTAAAACATTATTGTCAAGTTCTTTAATTTGCTCAAACTTGTCATAAAGGCTTTCACGTCTTTCTATTACTTTAGAAATAACGCTTTCCAACTGCTCATTAAAAGTAGCACCAGCTTCAAGACTTTCTTGTCTGAGTTCTGAATATGGACCGACATTAAAAGCTCTGGTAAGCATAATTTTATCTTCCTGTCGCAAGTTGCCCCAGGACGGTATTTCTTCTGCAAGTTTTGCCTCAACACCGTTAACACGTGCTGCCTGCTCTTCAGGTGAAAGGTTTTCCCATTCTTTAGCACCAAGTTTCGGCAAAATATTTGAAAGCATAAATGCTTCATCAAATTCACCATCTATTACGTAATGAGAACGATCGTGCCCGAGACTTGCAAGAAAAGCATCCTGTTCTTCGGTTGTCATGCTGTCCCATTTGGACTTTGCGTATTCATATTTTGCCAGGGATTTAACAAAATATCCGGCCTGCTCTTCTTTTGTCAAAGTTCCTTCAATTCCAAAATCGCAGTCAAATACTTTGTGTTCAGGATCATCTGTTGAAAACTGTTTGAAAGCCACACTATTAAAATCAGATTTGATTTCTACAGTTGGGGGGTTACTTTGACTTTGTGAAGCAAGATTAATTTTACCAGCGTCAGGAGCAGACTGTTGCTCTGCGGCCGCAGCAGGCGGTGTATTATTTACTTTCACAGAATTCGTATCTGATGAATTAGTATTAACCGACTCTGATAATGTTTGACTTTCTGGGGTCGGGTTACTCTTTTTTTCATAAAATTCATTTAAGCATTCTGCTAACTCTACACTTGAAATATTATTAGGATCCAAACCTTTAGAGATAATGTATGCTTCTTCTTCTGGTGTTAATTTTTTCTTCTCAACTTTTTTTGTTTCTACAACCGAATTAGGCGCAGCAGAAGATTGTACAGACGGTGTTGACTGTGTACTGTTGCCATTTAACATGGCTGTAAAATTATTACTTGCTGATATTGAGTCCGAAGTAGTCATACAATACTCTCTTGGTTCGTGCTTATATCTCATGAAAAACATGCAAAAACGGATAATTGCATCTTAGAATAAATTATTTACATTTCTTTACATTAATTTTTCGGATATACAACACCATTCAAAACTGTCACCAGTGAATTTGTTATTGAAGTCTCAAATGCCTTATTGTAGCCAGTATCACGCAACAAGCCTGCAAGGGATTCAAACAATTCATTATTAACAAGTCTTGCAGTATTTTGGCTAAGGCGCTTGTTAACTTCAATAACTCCAAAATTTAAATTGGCGATATCCCCGCCAAAATCTTCAAGCTTTATTTGCGCAGCTCGAAGTGCTGATACTTTAAATTCCGGACCGTCTTCTCTTTTTATTGTTACAACTTCAAAATCATTAGTACTATCATCCAAATCATATACAGTTATGCGATATTTTCCGTTTTTTGTATTAACATCAAGGTGTCCGATTGCTGTACCAAAAGCTTCTTTACGGTTTGCCCCGTCAGCCAGCCAGCTTGTGTTTGGTTTTACATTTTGAAGTTCACAACCGCTTCCCAAACGTATTACACGTTTTACGTCTTCAACCGGAATAGCCTTATTATTTTTGACAGACGGTAGTTTACCGTCAACAAATTTTTGTATATATTCACATCTTGTATTATTTGCATCACCCATAACAACTGGTTCACCGGTTGATGGTTTTAAAATCAACTGAGGGAATTTCACTTCACCTGCAGAAATACCGTCATCACCTACAAGTTCCAACGTTGTATTGACTAATTTTTCTACGTCAAAAGGATGCCCTGTCAGCCGCAAGACTACCTCATCAATACTGTTCTTATTATTTGTCTTACTGTAAAATTGAAATCTGCTGCGTTCAACAGGCGATTCTTCATAAACAAGTCTTATATTATCTTGATTGTTTGCTACGGTTTCTAAATTAATTTCTGATGAAGAAGAATGTAAACTATTAGTAGAATTTACATTAATCGGGCTCATAGCGATTAAAAGCGCTAATGGCACTGCCTTTACTATTGGTGTTGATACCCGTATATTTTCTGATGCTTCTTTATTCTTTCTTCCAAAATTTACAGCACTTTTTTGACCATTATGCTGCATGTTTAGGCTTGAAACAGGCATTATTGCCATAATTCCTTCTCCTTTACTTATTCTTAACCCACAGTATTTTTTGTATGTTATATTAAGGCAAGTGCAAATTTTTTTTTGCTACCTGTCTTTTTTATCATTTAACCCACAGCCCTTATTATATATATGTTTTCAGGGTTTGTAAAGTAGTATATACGATATTAACATAACTTTACATCATTTATAGGAGAATAATTTCAACATCGGCTCAAAATCCGACTCGCTTGAATTAAAAGTTTGTTTGTTATATTTTACATGTGTGTAAAATGTTTTACAAGAAGAAGGAGAACTCAAATGAGTGAAAGAAAATTAGTTGGAACAAATGAAATGTTCAAAAAAGCACTCGCAGGCGGTTATGCTATCGGTGCTTACAACGTTAACAACATGGAAATTTTGCAAGGTATTGCAGAAGCAGCTGAAGAAACTCAATCACCTATCATTTTACAGGTTTCTGCAGGTGCAAGAAAATATGCTAACCAAACTTACTTGATTAAACTTGTTGAAGCTGCTCTTGCTACAACTACAGTACCTATCGCTTTACACTTAGACCACGGTGCTGATTTTGAAATTTGTAAGGCTTGTATCGACGGCGGTTTCTCATCTGTTATGATTGACGGTTCAAGATTCCCGCTTGAAGAAAACATCAAATTAACTAAACAGGTTGTTGATTATGCTCACCCGCGCGGAGTTTCAGTTGAAGCTGAACTCGGTAAACTCGCAGGTGTTGAAGATGATGTTAAAGTTCACGCTAAAGATTCAACTTACACAGATCCGGAAGAAGCTGCAAGATTTGTTAAAGAAACCGGCTGCGATTCTCTGGCTGTTGCTATCGGTACTTCTCACGGCGCTTACAAGTTTAAAGGTGAAGCTAAATTAGACTTTGAAAGACTTGCTGCAATTAAAAAAGCTGTTAATGAAGCTGTTGGATATGATTATCCGTTAGTACTTCACGGTTCTTCATCAGTTCCGGCTGAATTCGTTGCTAAATGTAATAAATTCGGCGGCAATCTGCCTGACGCTCAAGGTGTTCCTGAAGATATGCTTAATTACGCTTCTAAACACGGCGTTGCTAAAATCAACATTGATACTGATTTAAGATTGGCTATGACTTCTACAATCAGAGAATTCTTTGTTGAACACCCTGAAAAATTCGATCCTAGAGAATATATGGGACCTGGCAGAACTGCTGTTAAAGAAATGGTTAAACACAAAATGGTTGACGTTCTCGGTACTGCAGGACACGCTAAAGACTAATTTTTCAGTTAAGAAAAACACGAAAATAGCTTCCGGTGATTATCGGAAGCTATTTTATTTATATATATAATTAGACACGCCGCCAAAATTATTTTGACGGCGTGTGTATCTTTTTCATACTTACTGTTTTACTTCTTTAAGAAATCAGGGATTTCTATATTAGAAAAACTTGGTGACATTTCCGGCATAGATGGTCTCTTCGGTTGATTGAATGAATTAGCGAAGAAATCTGATGCGCTCAATTGTTTCACTTCTGTTTTTTGTTCCGGTTCCTGATTGTTTTTCAGTTCAAAACCTGTAGCGATAACAGTAACTTGAATTTCACCCTGAATATTTTCATTAACAGCTGTACCGATAATAACTGTTGCATCATCAAGAACTGCATCGTGGATAATATTTGCAGCATCTGAGATTTCGTGCAATGTCATATCAGGACCGCCTGTAATGTTAACGATAACGCCTGATGCGCCGTTGATTGAAGATTCAAGTAATTTAGAGTTAATAGCGATTTCAGCAGCTTTGACAGCTCTGCCCTCACCTTGACCGCGGCCGATACCCATGAGTGCTGAGCCTGAAGACTGCATAACACATTTAACATCGGCAAAGTCAACGTTGATAAGACCCGGAACCGTAATGATATCTGAAATACCTTGAACACCACGGAGAAGAACTTCATCAACTATTGAGAATGATTCTGATAAAGTAACCTGTCTGTCAACAACTTGAAGCAATTTATCGTTAGGGATAACAATAACGGCATCAACAGCTTCTCTTAATTTTTCAAGACCCTGACAGGCTTGATTTTGTCTTTTTCTACCTTCCCATGAGAAAGGTTTTGTTACGACCGCAATTGTTAAAATACCAAGTTCTTTAGCTATTTTAGCAACAACAGGAGCCGCACCGGTACCTGTACCGCCGCCCATACCTGCTGTAATAAATACCATATCAGCACCATCAATTGCTTCTGTGATTTCTTGTTGAGCTTCTTCAGCAGCTCTTTCACCTACTGTAGGGTCACCGCCGGCACCAAGTCCTGCTGTAGATTTTGCACCCAGCTGGATTTTATTTTTGGTTTGACCGTATTCCAATACTTGTAAATCTGTATTCATTAACCAGAATTCTACGCCTGAAAGACCTGCCTTAATCATTCGGTTAACAGCATTTCCGCCGCCGCCGCCAACACCTATAACTTTAATGTTGGTAGGGTTGATTGGAGTCCTTTGAGTCTGGTTATTTGATGGTTCTTCTTTTCTAGCGAAGATATCTGATACGTAATTTTCCACTATTTTTACCTCATTATATTTGATTATTACTTGACTTCAGTTACTTTTACACTCATTGTAACAATGAATATATTAATAATATAATATCATACTATTTTAAATAGAAAAAAAGTACAATAATTTATGTATAATTATGAACAAAAATTAAGCCCAAAACGGCATGGTACAGGGGAAAAATCAAATACATAATTCTTAATCATTTATCAGAGGTTAGCAGGAGAAGTTCCCCAGTGGAGCTTATCTTTCAAAACAGAATAAAATTCAACACCGTCAAGGAGTGCTAATTTCGCCGTAAAATCAGATTTTCTTATATTAATCTCTGACTTAAACTCATAAAACTCCTGTCCGTCAGTAGAAGCTACATAATGAAAATCAGGATTACCGGCCGCAATTGTAACCTTTTCATTGTCTGGTATAACAATAGGGCGTGCCGTCAGAGTATGCGGACAAATAGGAACGATTACAAATGCATTCAGCAGCGGAGAGATTACCGGTCCGCCGGCGGAAAGCCCGTAAGCCGTTGAGCCTGTCGGAGTTGTAATTATAATACCATCTGCAAGATAATCACAGACGAGTTTATCATTAATTTTAAGTGAAAATTTTGAAGTACGGCCGGTTGAAGAACCTTTCACAACGAAATCATTGAGCGCAAGTCTGTCTTCACTTTGCAGCATAATACGTTCTTCAACTCTGTAATCACCTTTCAGGATTTTTTCAACCGGAGTCTTGATATCACCGGAAGAACACTGTGACAGAAATCCAAGACGACCTGAATTCACCCCGAAAATAGGAGTAGAGGATTTCGCATAAAATCGCGCAGCTTTTAGAATTGTGCCATCGCCTCCTATTACAAACACAAAATCAAATCCGTCTTTCAAGTTATCAATATCAAGTACTTCAGTATTCACATTATGGAGCTCCAGAGCAGATTTGAGTTCAGACATAACATCTGAAGAATGTTTAATATTTTTATTATAGGCTATTGCAAAATTTTTCATAAATTACATATATCACAACTAAGGACTTATATCAAATTAATACAAGTCCTTTTTAACAGCAATATATGTAATTTATTCTATAGCAATCAAATTAGCATAATATTCTACTGGAACTAATGTTATATTACTTTGAATCAATTTGCCCAAATTAAATATCTTTGGCTTTCTCTTTGTTGCTTCTGAGACTAAATATATTACATGTGCCTTATCATTTTTATTCTTTTCTAATTCATTACTTGTAATATAAAAGTGAAAATTTTCAAATGACCCCTTTGTAGCTTTAACTTCTATATGCAATTCATTACCGTTTTCATCAAAAGATTTTACATCATATCCTAAAGATGTATCATTTGATACAATTTCTACAAGTTCTGCTTGGGATTTTAAGCCAAGATTAAGCAGTTTATTTTTTTCAGCTTTTTGTACAACTAATTCTCCTCTATCCCCAAGCTCTTTATTATTTTTACAAACTTTTGGGTAATCGCTATTTGCATAACTTTTTCTAGCTGCCAAGGAGGAGAGAACCGTGGCGTCACTATATTTAATATTTATAAAGTCAGGTTCAACATCAGTAATATTAGGCCATAATTCCTCTGTGGAATCATCCAAAACTTCTTTTAGCGTAGCAGAAGATTTATTTGTTACACTCGTAAGTTGCGCATCAAGTGCAATATATAAAAATTTAGCAAATTCAGGCATTGAAAATGTTTTTAACACAGAATGCTTATTTTTAAACTTCACTAAAATTTCTCTTTTGTCCACGGCATCTAGATTTTTAGGATTTACTTTTGGACAAAATTCCTGCAAAAAAATATCCAGTTTTGCATCTGAAAAAATACCCAAGTAATCATCAGGATAATATGTAGCCAATAATTTACCCTTAAACATAGGGCTAATTACATTTTGCTTTATAGATTTTAAATCGTGAGCACGTCCGGCATCAATTAAATTAATAATTGCGGACTTTATATTATTAAAGGCTTCAATAGGATCCTGAACACGACTAAACTTTTTCAAACAAGGGTATTTATTTTGTTCTTTATTAAAATACACTCCGTATTTTTTGCTTGCATAGGAATTAGCAATGCTGCCAAGCCCAATAAGTTCTTCTTCTATTCTGTAACAGAATGAATTTGGCTTACCTGAAACATAATCATCAATAGTCATATTTTTTATAGTATCAAGAGTATAATCACTTACAAAATGTTGTCTCAGCTTTTCGTCTTCCTGCAAATCTTTCACAACACTATTTTTTTTTGTTAAATAATACTGAATTTGGTCCTCTAATGTCATTTTAATTTCTCCAAAGTATTCTTCTTTGATATACATATTAAAGCACTTTAATAACATTAAATACACATAAACTAACACAAATTTACAATATTTTACAAATAAAAGAAAAGGGAATGATTAAACATTCCCCTTTTTATACAACTATCTCTTCTTATCTAGTCCCGATAGACCTATTGTAGAGGTCCTCTCCACAATGAATCATTAAATTTATTTTGATTAGCATTAACTTCAACAGACAAAGTTACATTGCTTGGAGTAAATACAAATACTAAATCACCCACTTTTTGAGGTTTGCCGCAAAGTGCGTGAGCAGCTCCGCAGACAAAATCGATGGTTCTTTGGGATTGTTCTTTATCTAACAGATGGAGGTTAAGAACTACTGTCTTTCTGTCTTTAAGATTTTGAACAATGTGGGCAGCATCATCAAAAGAACGAGGTTCAATTACCATTACTTCATAACCTCTGTAGTTTGGATGATTTACAACTTTCAAGTCATTTGATTTTTCCATTTTAGATTGGAAAGAGTATGCAGGATCAATTGCCAAATTATCCTGAACAGGATATTCTTCATTCATTTCATCTGCCATTTCATCAAAAATAGTTTCTCTTGGTTCAAATCCTTTTACTAAAAAATCAACTACTGATTTAATTTTGTCTGTTACTACTGCCACCGATTTATCCTCCGTTAATTAACTTACTCAAATAATTTTCTACCTATTCTCAACATTGTCGAGCCGCAACGGGCTGCTATTTTATAATCCTGACTCATCCCCATAGAAATATCTTTTAATTCACAGTAAAATTTATTTTGAAGTTCATCTCTCACTGAAACAACGTCAGTAAAAAGACTTTCAAGAGTTTTATCATCAGCACCGAGCGGAGCCATATTCATCAATCCGCGAACATTAACGCCTTTCAGGGCTTTGATTTTCGGGAAATCTTCAAAAAGATTTTCTTTTGAATAACCGAATTTTTGAACTTCACCGGCGTTATTCAGCTGTAGCAGGATATCCTGAACTTTTCCGTACTTCAAAGCTTCTTCGGAAATAACCTCTGCGAGCTTATATGAATCTACAGAGTGGATTAAATCAAAGGTTCCTATCACTTTCTTAACCTTGTTGGTTTGAAGATGTCCGATAAAGTGGAATTTTGAATTTTTCTTTAACTCATCGGAAAGCCTTTGGATTTTTTCTACAGCCTCGACGGCTCTTGATTCGCCGAAATTTCTAAGACCAACCCTGTAAGCAGCTTCTATAGCGCTTTCGTCAAAATATTTTGTCACTGCAATGATATTCAAACTATAAGGTGCAATTTCTTCTTGTATTTGCAAAAAATTTTTTCGTATTTTTTCTTCTTGCATATAAATTTCTCACCCCTACAAGAACCTGCTCAAATTAGAGCATATAATAATTTTACTCTAACTATTTTGAGCGGACAACTATTTTATTTATTTATAAAATGCCTCCTCTCCACATCCCTGAAAACCATGAGTTTGCCATGATTTCAGGCTTATTAACTTTTCTTAATAATACAGTTACAATTTGTAATATTAGACTTTTTGCAGTTATTTAACATGCCTTTTTCGTAACAAATCGTAAAATATTATTCCTATATATAGAATAAACTATCGGGATTATAATTTTATCCTTTAAACAGATGAGTTTTTAAATCTTTTATTTTCAAATTAAAATGCAGCCATAAATATAACTGATATCCCAGCCAGTCTCTGCTTTTCATTACTGAAAGAAGCTTGAAGTTCTTCAACTTCTCGCAAATAGACGGTTCAAGAGTTTCCAGAGTCCCATCAAAAACCGTATTCAACATTCTTTCGTAATATTCTTTTTTATACTTCCAATCAGCTTTATCAAATAATGCTGTCAGCTGTTCGTATTTATACTGGAAAAATGCGTATTTGAAAGCATTTCTAAGGTGTAAATCGTCAATAGTTGTCTGAAGATCTTCTATCACATTGAAAATATTAAAGACATTTCTGTTATAATTTTTCGTTAGAGAGCCTGCATTTGTCTGATTGTAAATATAATAAGTTTCAGGTGTAATTTTAATTGTTTCAGCGTGCATAAAAGCCTGAAGACAAAACAAAAAATCTTCAAACGGCGGATACGGCTGATATTGAATTTTTTTAATCTTCAAAAAATCCGTCCTGTAAATTTTATTCCATATAGCAAGACCGGAACAAAACGGATTATTGCAGTCATCAAACGTATGAAGCTGGTTTACATCCTGCCAGTTATCCCAGACATCAATTGAAAATGTATATTTTGGCTCAATGGTTTCAGCAGATTCGTAATAAAATTGCGCATTAAAAACAAAAATATCAAGCAGCCCGCCGCGCAATACAGATGCAAAATCACTGTATAAAGTGAGATTCAGCCAGTCATCTGCGTCTACAAAATGCAAATATTCTCCTGTTGCAATTTCCATACCCCGATTACGGCTGGCAGGTGCGCCCTGATTTTTTTGGTCATGTACAATGATACGGGAATCTTTTGAGGCATATTCTTTCAATATCTCAAGCGAATTATCTTTAGATTCGTCATTAATGCAAATTATTTCAAGATTTTCGTGAGTCTGATTAATAATGGACTCAAGACAGCGGGGAAGATACTTCTCTGCATTGTAAACAGGGATTATTACAGAAATTTTAGGATATTTAAGCATAATTCTTCACCGCCTTGCCAAATGAACTGTAATTACAGCTTAAAATAAGTGAAATCAGTTTATAATTCTTATCTTTTTCAAGTTTTTTTCTGTCGTATTCTCTAAAATCAAATTTTGAAAAATAATCTTTCAATACATAGAAAAATTTTTCTCTGTATATTTCATTAATAGTTACAAAACAATGTACAGCCAGCTGTAGTTTATATTTCATCAAAGCATTTTTGTATTTTTCAAACCTGTGATATTTTTCAAAAACATTGTCAACGAGGTTAATACTTTCAACAAAATCCAGCATTCTCTCATCTTTTTTAGCCATAATAGAACCCTCACGTTCCACACGGTAATAGTATGGCGCAAGATTTGTAAATAACATTTTCTTTGCCAGAAAATAGACTTCTGCGGCAAACGGTAAATCCTCAAATACAATATTTTCAGGAAATCTGAGATTATTATCCTGAATTAAAGCCGCCGTATAAAATTTACACCACGCTGTCGGATGGATTTGGGTATAGAAATCGCCCGGAAGCTGGCTTTCAGTTACTATTTTACCGTCAAAAGCTTTATCAAACGAAACATTATGCGCGCACATCTGTAATTTTTTGCCGACAAGAGACGCAAACATAAACCCGATAAAATCAGCCTTGCTTTTTTTAATTAATTCAATTGACTTTTCCACCAGGAAATGGGATACCATATCATCAGAATCGACAAAAGCTATATATTTTCCACCAGCAGCCTCTATACCTGTATTACGTGCAGAAGAAAGTCCACCGTTTTTTTTATTGATAATTTTTATGCGTTTATCATAATTGGCATAGTGTTCAAGAATCATCGGTGATGAATCTGTAGAACCATCATTAACACAAATAATTTCAATGTCTTTAAATGTCTGGTTTACAAGAGTCTCAAGACAAAATGAAAGATACTTCTCCACATTATAAACGGGTACAACAATAGAAACTTCAGCCATATAACAAGAATATCCTAACCATTGATAAAAGTAATCAATCTTTTAATGTAATTAAGCTGAATAATAACCAAATACACTTGCAAGGTTGAAATAAGCGGTTAAAATATTATAACACCGCCGGTTACACACTCCCGTGCTGCAAAAATTTATAAAACTCATGCCAGTCTGATGATTGAAGCCTTTCTATAATTATATAATTCTTCAAATGCTTACAAAGATTTTTATCAAGAGAATTAAATTCTGACGGAATTATACAGTAATCTTTCATCTTGTTATAAAATTTCTTGAGCCATTTACGCTTCGTTTGTTTGTATAACGTTGCAAGACTGTCGTATTTGTATTGAAAGAACGCATATTTGTATATCTCGGTGAGTTTTTGCTGCTGCAAACATTTTTTTATCTCATCAATTACTATAAATGCATCAAAAACTTTTTCATCATAAGATTTTGTTACGGAAGATACATTTGCCTGATTGTACCAGTAAAAAACCTCCGGATTGATTTTGAGAGATTTTGCAATCAAAAGAGTTTTTATGTTGAATAAAGTATCCTCAAAAATAATCCCCTCATAAAACCGCAGATTATGCGCACGCAGAAAGTCCAGCGAATAAATCTTGTTACAAACAGACATTCCAGAATAAAACGGATTGTTACAATTGTCAAAAGTTAATACCGAATCAGGTGACTCCCAGCCGTCCCAATCTTCTAATTTAATACTGTTTTTAGTCAGTGTTTTCATATTTTTCTTAAAACATATTCCGAGATTAAAAATCCATACATCAACAGGCGCCTTACGACAGGATGCAGCAAAAGTTTCAAATAATGTTAAATTAACCCAGTCATCAGCATCCACAAAAGAAACATAATCACCTGTTGCGGCTTCTAATCCGCGATTACGTGCAGATGCAGCTCCCCCGTTTTCTTTTTCTATTACAACAATTCTACGGTCAAGGGCAGCGTATTTTTCAAGAATTTTTGCGGAGTTATCAGTTGAACCGTCATTTACACAAATGATTTCAAGATTTTCATAAGTCTGCAGCAAAAGCGACTTCAAACATTTTTCCAGATACGGTTCAGCATTATAAACAGGTACAATAACGGAAATCTCAGGCATTATGCACCGCCCTTTCAAACTCTGTATAAGAACAGTTTAAAAACAGTTTTAAATAATTATTCTTTTTAGCATCATCTAATTGCAAATTTGGACCGGCAAAGGATAAAAATTCTTCGAAATATTTCTTTGCCGCATTAAAATAAACCTCTTTAACATCACCGGAAAGCCGGTTATAATGGAAAAATACCAGATCAATATTGAGCTTTAAAATACTTTCCTTATATTTTTCAAATCGACCATACTTTTTCATAATCTCATCACCGAGTTTAAGGCTTGTGAGAACATCAAGTGTACTGGCATCTTTCTTCATCATTATTGACCCCTCACGGGCTGCGCGGTAAAAATATAAAGGAGTGTTGGTGAATACAAAACTTTTGCTTGCACAAAAATACTCATATCCCCACGGACCATCTTCATATTGAATACCTTCAACGAATTTAAGATTATTTTCTTTGATAATTTCAGTTTTATACAATTTGCTCCATGCAGTTAACGGTATATCAGAGAGAATTGACGCAGGAAGATTTTGCTCGTATAAGAGTTTATTCTCTAACGAATTCTCCACCGCACAGAAAGACAAATAAAGTTTACGGGTATTTTGCATCAAAACAAAATTATTAAATGATACATAATCCGGATTATGAGCCTTAGAAATTTCCATAAGATTTTCCACCAGCAGCGGGGACACATAATCATCAGAATCGACAAAAAGAATAAATTTACTCTCCACTGCATCCATACCTGTATTTCTTGCCGCAGAAAGCCCGCCGTTAGGACGATTTATAATTTTTATACGGCTGTCGAATTCTGCGTAACGGCTTAAGATAAAAGATGAATTATCAGTTGAACCGTCATTTACACAAATAATTTCTATATCCTTATAACTCTGATTAAGAATGCTGTCCAGAGAAAACGACAGATAGTTTTCAACATTATAAACAGGTACAATTATAGAAACTTCAGCCATATTCAAAGATTACATTAGTTTGAAAAATAAGTAATCAATCTTTTAAATGAACTCACAAAAAAAGCCCTGAACATACATTCAGAGCTTTTTGATTATAAAAATTCAACTTATGCTTCAGTAGCAGCAGTTTCTTCTGCAGGAGCTTCAGCTGCTGCAGCGGCAGCTGCTTTAGCTTCTTCTTCAGCCTTAGCTTTAGCTTCTGCTTCAGCTGCGGCTTTTGCCTGAGCTTTTTTAGAAAGTTTAACTGTTTCTTTCTTTTTATAATTCAAAGTACCGTCAGCATTGCAGTTTTTGATTAAATAAGCAACTGTATCTGTCGGTTGTGCACCTTTTTTAACCCAATCCTGAGCTGATGCAAGGTCTAATTGCATAACTTTAGTTTTAGGATTGTAATGACCCAATTCCTGAATAGGTCTGCCTTCACGTTTTGTAGTTGAATTAATAACGATAATTCTGTATGTAGGGTTCTTTTTAGCACCCAATCTTTTTAATCTGATTTTTAACATTTCAATTGTCCTTCTCTTTAATTTCAGTTAACTGTACTGCCATTACAGATGAGTAATGACCTGAATGCTTATCGCACCGGCATCACCGCCGCCGCTTGCGGCTTTGCCTTGAACGGGCTAAAGAGGAATTACCCTGTTCCAATTTTAATAAAACATAAAAAAAATCTATTAGCAAGAGGGTTTTAAGAAATATAAAAACGCTGAAATCTTTATGGGATTTCAGCGCAGAATAAGTTAGGATTTTAAAATTATTTTGTCGCAAATTTAGTTAAATTTTCACCGAGTTTTCCTGCCCAGCCTTTGACCATATCAGTTAATCCGCCAACGCCTTTTGAGAGATTAGGGTGCTTTGCAAGAAATCCGCTGAATTCTTTAGATATTGCACTGCCTGCCTGTTTGTACAAAGCAGGTTTGAATATTGCAGCCATAAGTAATGTTGCTATTGTCAGTCCGCCAGTAACTGCCATTGTATTCTTCAATGTACTGCATCCGGAATTGTCAGGAACAGAAGGAACAAGTCCCGGTTTCCATCCGCAATCATAAGGACTTCTTCCCGGTATATAATGATATCTTTGAGGGTAACCTACCATAACTCCATATTCAGGCATAACATAACTCCTTTTACACAATTAAAAATAACCTACACTCTTTTATAAAGTTTTTGTTATTGAAAATAGTGTTATTTTTTAATTAAATTGTTACATTTAGTAATATTTGTTCTTTAGAAAAAATATCATTATAATTAGAATATGCAGGATTTAGACACATCGAAACTTGACCATCTGAAAGAACAGGTTCGCAGTAAGCTGGATTCAACACAGTTATATGGCTTTAAAGGGACAGTATCCAAACTTCTGGGACTGACGGTTGAAGTAAAACTTCCGGGGCTGAAAATTGGCGATCTATGTTTTATAGAAACATACGACGGCAGAAAAAAACCGGCAGAAGTTGTTGCGTTTAAAGGCGAAGCCGCGCAGCTGCTCTTGCTTTATGACGGAGAGGGAATCGGTCAGGGCAGTCTTGTAACAACTACCGGCAGACCAATTATTATACCGGTAGGTGATTTTCTGCTAGGAAGATTGATTAATCCTATGGGAGACCCGATTGACGGAATGCCTCTGGACACTACGGGTGCTCTCTGGCGTCCGATTGAGGGACCGCCTCCGGGGCCGTTTGAGCGTCCGATTATTACGGAAATATTTTCAACAGGAGTAAGAGCCATTGATTCCTGTATGACAATGGGCTGCGGGCAGCGTTTGGGATTGTTTGCAGGTTCAGGGGTAGGTAAAAGTACACTTCTCGGTATGATTGCAAGGAATTCGGATGCCGATGTGAACGTTGTTGCACTAATCGGAGAACGCGGCAGAGAAGTTAAAGAGTTTGTTGAAGATGCGCTCGGGGAAGAGGGTATGAGAAAATCCGTACTTGTATGCTCTACAGGTGACCAGCCGCCTCTAATCAGACAAAAAGCTTTATTAACGGCAACTGCTGTCTGCGAATATTTCAGGGATCAGGGCAAAAAAGTTTTCCTTATGACTGACACCGTAACACGTTGTGCAATGGCAGGACGTGAAGTAGGACTATCCATCGGGGAACCTCCGACAATGAAAGGTTACCCGCCGTCAATTTTCTCATGGCTGCAAAAAGTTCTTGAACGTGCAGGCAACAGCCCCAGAGGCTCAATTACAGCCTTATACACCGTACTTATGGAAGGTGATGATATTTCCGATCCGATTGTTGATATTGTCCGTGGGATTGTTGACGGGCACATTTTCTTATCAAGAAAAGTTGCAGAGATGAACCATTACCCTGCGATTGATGTTCTCGGAAGTATCTCAAGGCTTATGTCAGCAATTGCAACACCTGAACACAAAGAAGCCGCAGGTAAAATGAGAAAAATTCTTGCTATGTATCGAGAAAATAAAGACTTGATTGATGTTGGTATGTATCAGCCTGGTTCTAACCCGAAACTTGATATTGCAATTGAAATGATGCCTCAGGTTAATGCTTTTCTACAGCAAAGAACAACCGATATCGTAAGTATGGATACGACAATAAGTACCCTTGTAGAAATGATGAGGAATGTAGATATTTAAAGCTATCTTGGCAAATTTTTAAAATAATTTTTGTCTGTCAATGCTTTTTCTGTACATCCTATACCGTTTTCCCTATGATTGGAGTCCGGCGAGCAATATGTATCCAAGTTTGTATATAACGTTGACTCGGCACCCATCGGTAAAACTTTGCCGTCAGACATAATTTGAAATGTAAACATATCATGTCCCCACGCGTTTGGCAAACGTTTATATCCATTAACATCAACGGTAACAAACAAATGTCCCGGCAAATTTTGAGGATTAGGATTTTCTATCATATATAAAGTACCGTCATATACCATAAACTGCCCGTCATCCAGAGTATCCGTGGCGACATTACGACTTTTGCTATAAGTTTTATAATTTGCTATAACATATTGCATACCTTCGCCCTCAATGTCTTCGCTTTCTTGTCCGACGCAACCGGTGTTACCGCAATAAAGCACGGTATTAAAATATTCAGAGTAAGGTCTGGCAAAAGACCATACAGGGAAATCACCGGCTTTGACCCGTTCTCCTCTATCAACACTCATTCTCTCCAGAGCTTGCTGCAACGTAGAATAACTCTTCTTCAGTTGTGCATGTAGAACAATTGCCTGATAATTTTGAATAACAGCCGGAATGGTTAAAGCGGCAACAACTCCGATTATGCCAAGAGTTAATAAAACTTCCGCAAGTGTAAATCCGGAAAAGCCTTGATTGGGCATTAAATTACACGCCCCCCCCCCGAAATTAGCATTATATCTATGTTTTAGCATATTCTTCCCCTATCTTTTTGTCATAACTGAATCATTATAACAAATTTAGCGTAAAAGTGCAATATTATCCATTTTATGACAATTTATATTTGAAATATAACGATTATACTGTTCTTCACGGGAATAACCCAGCATTATTCCGAGGATAAAATCTTCTTCCTTTGTAAGTTTTGATAAATTTTCACTTGAGAAATTTTCGAGAATTTTTATACACGGCTCTGCCCCGAAAAATACATTTATTTTTTCATCGCTCAACGCGTAAATTTTATAAAGCAGCCCGTGCTTTTTCAACAAAGTTTCTATTTCATTTCGAAACTTAGATGAACAGGTATACAGAACCATATCGCGCATCCCCTTTTGATATTCATAAATTAACTGATTAAAAATCTCCAACATTCCGACTACTCTCCTTTATAGCTATTCATTAAGACATTCCAGAAATAAAAAAGTTTCCGAAAAATATCTTTATGGTAGAATTAAGTGGAGGAAAAATTTATGCCTGAAAATTACGGAATAGCCCTTTTAATAACACTTTTAGCCGGACTGGCAACAGCAATCGGCGGCTGTATCGCTTTTATGGTAAAAAAAGATAACCTGAAAGCTTTATCTGTCGGTTTAGGCTTTTCTGCCGGCGTTATGATTTTTTTATCATTTAACGATATTATTCCGGAAGCAAAAGAGCTGCTTGCCGTTAATTACCCGCATAAATTTGAATGGATGGCTCTTATAGGTTTTATATTAGGGATTGTAGTTGCAATTCTGATTGACTACTTTTTACCTGACCACATTGACCCTGACGAACTTCTTGAGCCGGATGCGCCTTGCAAACATAACCACAAGATAAAACGGGCAGGGTTGCTCACTGCAATTGCAATCTGTGTACACAATTTCCCTGAGGGTATGGCGACTTTCTTAACCACGACTCAAAATTTCACTCTCGGATTATCAGTTGCAATGGCGATTGCTATACATAACATTCCCGAGGGGATAGCAGTAGCACTTCCTATATACCATGTTACCGGCAAAAAACGTTATGCAATGCTTTATGCAGCACTATCAGGCATAACAGAGCCGATTGGAGCTTTAATAGGAATGGCTCTTTTCAGTATATTACTCCCGCAGCTTCTTGTTGGTATTTTGCTTGCAGCTGTTGCAGGTATTATGATTTACCTGTCATTTGATACGCTGCTGCCGCTAGCCAGAGAATACGGCAACTGGCACCTTTCTATGATTGGTATAGTTTCAGGTATATTGTTTATTTGGATTAGCTTAATCTTAATCGGGGATTAGAGTTACGGGGAGAGTCAAAATGTTTAACTATTCGGATTTGTTTGATTTTGCGAGAAATTTATATGCAATGCCGTCTTACAAATCCAGAAGCGGCAAAGCATTGATACCTTTGAGGTACTTTTTTGAACTTACTTACCGCTGTAATCTTCAATGTCCATACTGCTATGTGGGAAATGAAAGAAACAGGGAAGAACTGACAACTGATGAGTGGTTTAAAATAATAGACCAGATTCCGTTCTACTCATTTGTAACGCTTGTCGGCGGAGAACCTCTGGTAAGAAAAGATTTCATAGATATTTTGATGAAAACGGCTAAGAAAACTTCAGGCAAATTGAATGTCGTTTCAAACGGGATTTTGATTAACGATGAAATTATTGACGCATTTATAAAAAGTAAAATGATGCTTTTGTCGGTATCACTTGACGGTTACGGAAAAAATCACGACATTAACAGAGCAAAAGACGGTATCTGGGATAAAATTATGAATAATTTTGAAAAAATGAATTCCCGTGATAAACGTCCTATGGTTGATATAAAAACTATTGTTCTTGATAATAATCTTGATGATTTAGTTAAGTTGTACAAGATGTGTGATGAGATGAAATTCAACTTCCTTTCAATCTCATTTTTGCGCAATAATAATCTGAAACAAAATTCCGTACTCTTTGACAGCTTTGTGCCGGAATTTAATGCATCATATCCGATAAAAAAATATTTTGATATGGAACATTTTAAAGAAGTTTACAGAGAATTACAGGATTTGAAAAAACATTCAAAAGTTGAACTGCGCTTTTCGCCGAAGTTTGAATACAATTCTGACCCGTTGAAAAAAATTGAAGAATTTTTCAACACTCCGGAAGATAAACCCGTACAAGAAATTTACTATCCCTGCATGTATCCTTTTTCCAATATGATGATAAACCCGTCCGGAGATGTTTATCCGTGCCTTTCTCAAAGGATAGGGAATGTCAAGGATATGCCGCTTAAAGAAGTTTTTAATCTTCCGCACTACAGATGTTTCAGAAAAAATCTGCAGGCTGCAAAAGTATTTGGTGCATGCCAGATGTGCTGCGAACTCAAAGTACGATAAGTCTTTTCAGGAATTTTATTCTGCAAAATTATACGTAAATTGATGTAAGTAATATTACTTACGTTGTATAACGTAAATATAAATACGGACTTTTATTTTTTTTGAAATAGTTTATACTGGATAATGTAAAAACGATTAAGGCTCAAGCCCGCAGGAAACAAAAACCTGCCATTGTTGACGGCAAAGCTGTTTATCGGCAAAACAAGGATGTTTTGCGTTCAGAAGGGAGATTATGGGATATTTACACTGCTGCGGAGCGCTGCACAAATGCAGAACGTTTCAGCTTGTTCCGCGTGAAAATTATGTTGTGTCAGAACTTGATTATCTGGCATCCTGTCCTGTCTGCGGACATACTGTTGTCCAACTGACAAGAGTTAACAGGGATAACCAGCTTTCGGTTGTGAGGAAAGTTAATAAAAAAGCTCTGGAATTTTTCAAAAAATTAAAAACAGAAATTTTCTACGAAATAAAGCCCTCCAAAGAAACAGTCCCGAGAGGACGATTTTATCTTAATTACAATGAATACGGAGTTAAAAAGAAATGCTATTCAAATCTTAGTGCATTAAAAATCGGTTTGACTGAAAATAAAGATTTTAATTCAACTAAAACACTATAAAATCCTTTAATTATCTTACTCCTACCCCGTAAAGGGGAGCGGACCGCTTCCCTTTTATTTTAAAAAATGGAAATATTATTAACAAAAAGTATTAGCAATTAGGCTAATATAAAAACAATAAAAATAATAAGCCCAGAAATCCAAATAAAGGAATTAAGATGAAATTATCACCGAAGGAAACAGAAATTATAACTTTGGTTGCAAAGGGTTTTGAAGACAAAGAAATCGGCACAAAGCTTAAAATTTCAGGGCGGACAGTACAGACTCATCTTACACGAATAATGCTGAAGCTTAACGCCAGAAACCGAACCGCTGCAGCCATCAGCTACATTAAAAACAATCCGGAATATTTAAAACAACTTTAAATCAGGAGAGAAACAAATATGAAAAGAATTATACTGCACTGGACAGCCGGCAGTTATATGCCCAATGCCCACGATTTAGAGTGCTATCATTTTTTGATAGATTCAAAAGGTTGTATTCACAGTGGGAAATTTTCCCCTGAAAATAACCTTGTGTGCAAAAAAGGATGTTATGCAGCCCACACAGGGGGAGGAAACACAGGCTCAATAGGCGTAAGTTTTTGCGGAATGTTCGGTTTTAAAAACAAAAATGAAACCGGTAAATATCCGATTACCCCAAAACAATTTGAAGCCGGTATGAAATTATGTGCAGAATTATGCATAAAATACAATCTTGAAATAACCCCGCAAACAGTAATGACACATTATGAATTCGGCAAAATAAATCCGCACACAACAAGCGCCGGCAAAATTGATATAACTTACATCCCGCCTTATCCGTGGGTAGACAAAAATGATGCCGGCAGTTTTATCCGCACAAAAATCAAGTGGTACAGAAATCAAATACAGGAGAAAAAATAATGGAAGTTGCATACTACAATCTGTCAGGCGGAATAAATCAGGCACTGACAAAAACCGAATTAGGGCTGGATACAAAGAAAATATACTGGAGTGATTCCGAAAATGTTGAAATTCTCCAGAATCGCGGGATTTGTAAACAAAACGGCAACACCTGCTTTCTGGAACTTCCTGTCAGCGAAGAAATCACAGGACTGCATGAACTTGAAGCGCACAATGAACGTATTTTAATAATTACAACAATCTCCGGTAAAATTTATGTAAATAAAAACGGCACAACAACCCTTACGCTGCTTGAGAAAACATTAGAGGGCAAAAAACCTGTATTCACAAATTTTCTTGACGGAATTTTTGTGTCATCGGAAGCTGACTGCCCGTTTTATATAAAAAATGATTTTACAATAGTTGAAACAAATGCTAAAAATATTAACAACCTCACATTAACCTCAACTATTATAACTGTATATAAAGGAAGAGTCTGGATTGCGGATGATTCTGTAATCTATTATTCCGCATTAGGCTCATATACAGACTTTACAACAGAAAACGATGCCGGATATATAAAAGATTTTCACACCGATACTGCTGATATTATTGCCCTGAAACCTTACAAAGATTATCTTGCAATATACAAGAAAAACAGTGTCTATCTTTTGACAGGTACAAGTCCGGAAGATTTTGCAATAACTCCGTTTGCAGATAAAGGAGCCCTGTCAGCCAAATCAATTGTAAACGTTGAAAACAAACAGTATTTTCTGAGCAACGGTATCTTTGCGCTTGAACAGGTCGGAGAACTTAACCAGATACAACTGGGCTCTGAAATTTCTCTAAAAATTAAACCTGAATTTTCTAAATTTGACAAATCACGGATGAATGATACAATTGCTCTTCATTATGAAAGCAAAAGCCAGATATGGTTTTTCTTTCCGTATTATCAGGAAACAAATTTCAAGACAATCTGGATAAACGATTATGTTAACAAGTGCTGGTACAAGCGTGTCGTTCCTCAAAATATAAAAACAGCCGCAATCTATAACAATTATGTAATCACAGCCGATGACTCCGGAAAAATTTACAGAGAAGACTTTGGCTCAACATTCAACGGAGAGGCAATAAAATTTATGTGGAAGTCACCTTTCCTTGCCATAAGTTCTGCACATCACAGAAAAACCATAGACGAATTTTATTTTCTGCTTGATGAATCCTATGACAACGATTTTGACTTTTCTGTCTATAAAGATTACGACAGCGAATATTCCGATGACACAGAAAGAATATACTCCATACACTATGAACACCTTATGTGGAGCAACGGAACAGAAACCCAAAACCTTATGGATTACTGGCCGGAAGATGAAGACACCGTTCCGGTCTGGGCAATAGGACGCAATACACTGGAAAAAGCCGAAATATCCGAATCAAATTACACAATACAATTATGTGTCACAGGTACAGAAGTTCAGCAGGCGTGCGGAATTATAGGTCTGCAATTCAGAGAAATTTACAATGACGATTAAATAAAAATACTGCTCATCTAAATATAAAAACGTTAGTTACTACAAAAAAAGAAAGGGAAAAATTAAATGTCAAACAACTACGCTGCATTTATTCCGGAAATCTGGAGCCAAAAATTAAACAACATGCTTGAAAAAGACTGTGTAATGCTCCAGTGCGTAAACAGAAATTACGAAGGTGATATCAAAAATCAGGGTGACAAAGTAAAAATTATCACTCCTGCAAAAGTAAACGTATCAACCTTAAGTGATGCTGCATTAACTTACAAAGAACTTGAACCGTCTTCAATGGAACTTGTAATTGACCAGAAAAAATTCTTTGCATTCAAAATTAATGACGTTGCTGCAGTTCAGGCTAATACAGATATTATGGAAGCACATCTTGCAAATGCTAAAAAAGCAATTGAAGAAGTTCAAGACTCTTATCTGCTGGGGCAACACGCATACGTTGACGCAGCCAACATAATCGGGAGTGATGAAACACCTGTTACGCTTGACAAAACCACTATTTATGAACAATTCGTAAAACTTGCATTAGCATTGAAAAATTCTGACGCCGTAACAGGTACCAAACGTCCATGGGTCGTTATCAACCCGACAATTGAATCTTATCTGTTACAAAGCACAGAATTTATAGGTGCACACAACGTTGCGGACGAAACTTTACGAGAAGGTGCAATCGGCAGAATTGCCGGTATGGATGTACTGGTAAGCACAAACCTTACCGAAGTTGACGGCGTATACTATGTTCTTGCAGGTACTAACGAAGCAATTACATTTGCCTCCCAGCTTGCAAAAGTAGAAAGCCTCAGAGATAAAGACAGCTTCTCTGACTTAATCAGAGGGTTATATTTATACGGTGCTAAAACAGTTCAACCTAAAGCACTTGCAAAACTTGTTATCTCTGCACCAGATACAACTCCATCAGTACCGGAAATTGATTCAGATTCTGACTCAGATACTGATACCGATGCTGATTCTGACAACGATGCCTAAAATAAATACTTCCTTACCCCTAAATCCTCTGCAGGTATAAAATCTGCGGAGGATTTTATAAAACAAGAAAGGATATAAATGTTTTCAAAATTTAAAGAAACGGTGAAAGAATTGGCGTACACAGCAGTTCTAAAAGCAGAAGAGGCTCTGGGAAGCAAAACAGGTCAGATGAAAAAAGAAATGGCACTTAATTATATAATTAAAAATCTTCCGCTGCCCTCTTTCATTAAACCGCTCATTGTAAAACTGCTATCCGGTTTTATAGATGATGCGATAGAATTTGCCGTCGACTATATGAATAAACACAATTTTGAAGAACCGAAAACAGGAGAAATAAAAGATGAACTATAACGAACAACAAAAAATTTCATCAGCTGCCGAAAACCGAAACCCGTTATTGGAACAGGAGATTAAAGCATACTTAACACAGAAATTAGGCAATCAGAATGCTTCAGTCGCACAACAACAGGAAATGTTGAGAAAGATGTTACTAAATAATGAACAAGGGAATTCTTTGTTGAAAAATTATGTAAATAATGTGTGTGATGCAATTATGAAAAATAATGCAAAAAAAACAACAGTTCCTGCCGGCGACCTGAAAAAATTCTTTGATATGGACGGACGAAATGAAGTTATGGCATATCTCCAAAATTCCAATATGGATTTTGATGATGATGAAATGCAAAAAATATCAGCACTTGTAGAAACACTGGAAAATTCTGCAATTGACAGATATTTAAAACAAAAAGCCCGCGAAAAAACAATGCAGGAAGAGAATGAATCCGCAAAACAAAGACTAAAATCAAATGCGCAAAATTCAGGCTATACATCTTCCGGCAATAAAGTATTCACCCGCGGGGAAATCGGCAAGATGAGCAGTGAAGAATTTGCCAAAAATGAAAAATTAATCATGGAGCAGCTGCGACAGGGATTAATACAATAGCAAATTCGATAAATCGACGGGATTAACAATCCCGCCGATTTTTTAAAGGAGAACTACACATGAACTATTTTGAAATAATAAACAAATGCCTTGTAGAGCTTGGCTACAAACAGGTAAGCGCCTTTGCAGAACTTACAAAAAACGATCATAAAAAACTAAAAAATATAATTAATGTCATAAACAGCACAATATGCCGTTACGACAACTGGTATTTTATGATGAGGAAAACAAATCTTACACTGAATGCAGGGCAAACAGAGCTGGAAAACACCATCAACGGCAGAATTATAAAACTGGTTATTGACAATGCGGAATACAATTACCTGATAAACTACGAAGATTACGCCTCCGGCACCATACCTGAAAAAAGCTTCACAGTAAACGGAAACAATCTCGTATTTCCAAAATTTGACAGCGATAAAAATATAACAGTAACTTATTACACAAAAAATACAGCAATATCCTCAGACGGAACAGAAAAATCCATGCTGGAAACAGAAACAGATATTCCCATGATACCGGAGCCGTATGTGGAACCACTGCTGGTTTACGGAAGCTGTATGAGACTAAAATCAAATCCGCAGCACGTCAAATTCAGTTACTGGTATGGCATGTACAAAGATACTCTTGCTGAAATGAAATCTCAGATATCAGTTTCCGCAAAAGAAATGCCATACATCAAAATGCACCGCAGCTAGTAATTTCGGGCAAAAAAAACAGGAAGTTTTCATTCCCCCCTGTTAAGATTTACACTAGCCGAAATATAAATAGCATGTTTATTATAACCCTTTTTTCAAAAAAACGCAAATTTTGATAAGAAATGTAAAAAATAATGTCACAAAAAATGAAACAATTAACCAAACAACAAAAGCTTTTTGTAACCGAATACATTAAAACACTTGACGGAGAAGATGCTGCGAAAAAAGCCGGTTACAGGTCTAAAGATATAAAAGAAACAGCAGACAGACTACTTGCGGACCTCCATATTGTAAAAGAAATCAAAAACCGGATAAACAGCCAGATTAGCTCTCTCCGCGTACAAAAAGGCTACGTAATCCAAAAACTTTTACAAATAGCGGAATTTTCTCTGACGGAAGAAGAAATTACGGATAAAGACGGAAACTATACAGGCAAAAAGAAACTCCGCGACACTGGAGCAGGATTAAAAGCACTTGAAAGCCTCTGCAAATATCTCGGTATAAATTCTAACGAAACAGAAGAATATAAACCCGCTAAAATAATCACAATCTCAAACCTTGACGACGAAAAGATTTGATAAATAAAAAGAAAGGAATGAAAAATGAAAAACAAAAAAGATCTGGAAGATATCCTGATAAACAAAACAAGCATGGACGATTTAATAAAAATGAAAATAGAAAAAGAATTCATGCAGGAAATGTTAAACGCAGGACACAAAAGACATAAAAAAATAATAACCGATATAAAAGACGTCCCAAAAGGCGCTATTTTCGGCAAAAACGCCGTGTTCAAAATATTTAACAGGCAGACTAAAACAGAAACAACCATAAACGGTATTCAGGCAGAGGGCATGCTCGGTCTGCAAGATTCTGTCAGAACTAAACTTTTGAATGGAGAAACCACAACATTTGCAACAGAAGATGCTTATGTAAAGTTTGAGAAATTATGTTTAAATTCTTAGCTGGTACCATTAATACCCCGGACGGGGCGAAAATTACTTCACCTCTCATTTTGCATTTGCCCCGTCTTTTCTTTCTATACAAAAGATACGAAAGATTTTTGCACGATGATTACACTGAAAACATGTCTTTTAAGCAATTTATCAAATTTGTTACAGACAGTAACTTCTTCTGGCTGATACAGGAAGCCTCAACAGGAATACCTGCCGGTTTTGTATATCTTGATAATATTACTGGCAGCGAAAACCATCTGCACAGTGCGGAAATAACCACCTGCTTTGAACAAAAATTCTGGGGAGAAAAAACTTACATCTGTGCAATGGAATTTTTTGATTATGTATTCAAAACATTCGGATTTTACAAAATAAAAGCACAAATATACCCGCAAAATTTCAGAGTAAAAACTCTTCTGAAAAAATGCGGATTTAAACTTGAATGTATCCTGAAAAATGAAACCCTGCGGAACGGACAGCTTCAGGATATTGAACTATATGCACTTATGAACAAAAAGAAATGCGAGGAACAATGAAAATTGAAACAGACGACTTAACGGTTCAAATTGATGAAACCGAAGAAAAATTTTTAGCAAACAGCATAATAAAAAAATACGATACGTTGGAAAATGAAAGAATGTCACAATTAAGCGACATAAAACTTATCAGAAACTCCATATACAATCAAACAATCCCCAAAATTAACGCCTGGGAAAGCCATATTGAACTTCCTGACATTTATGAACTTGCACAGACACTGAAATCTCATCTTGCACAAAACCTTTACTCTCATCCGGATGCAATGTTCGATGTCACAGGAACAACACCTGAAACTCAGGAATATGCAAATAAACAAAAAGCAATGCTTGTAAATACTTTTGAACAAATGAAATTTGAAGATGAGATTGAAAAAATTATCGACAGTGTTGTAGAAACAGGGGAATGTACTCTTTTTGTCGGCTGGAACACAAGAATCAAACAAATAAGACGCCCCCTTACTCTTGAAGAACAACTCCTGAATTCAGACGGCAAAAATTTTATAGTTGAATCAAAATTAATTTACGACAATGCAAAAATTAAACATATAAAAGCCGAAGATTTCGTCTTTGAAAAATGCTCAAATGCAGACTGGGATAACTGTGCCAAAATATACAGAACATATTCATCACTGGAAGAAATATTCGGAGACAAATCAAACAACCTGCTTACGGACTCAAAACTGGAAACATTGAAAGGAGTGATGGCAAAAAATAAAAGAGAAATAACAAAAGCAGTAGAAGAAAACAAACTGGAAATTTTGGAATACTGGGGCGATATAGAACTCTCTGACGGCAGAGTATTAAAAAACAAACTGGCAGTTATAGCCGGCCGTCAGGAATTAATAAGATTTGAATCAAACCCGTTTGTGATAAACCCCTTTGTACATGCCAATATAATAGAAAATCCAACCACAGGAAGAGGCATATCACCGCTTAGAGTTGCTTTAATTTTAAACAATCTGGCATCGACAATTCTGAACAAACAGATTGATGCGCTGGCGCTTATGATGAATCCGCCATATCTTGCCCCGAAAGGCTGCTTCCGCGGTCAGCAGGATGTCCAGCCAGGGAAAATTATTGAATACGATGCAGCACTGATGCCGAACCAACCTGTACCTCTGAGCTTTGATAAAGCTATGCAGGGATGGGACTTCCTGAATTACTTTAAAGCGACAATCGAAAGCGCCACAGGAATTTTCAAAAACATGGCAGGAAATATCCAGACACAGGAAAGAACTGCAACAGAACTTAATTATTCCGCAAACGGACAGGAAGCAAGACTTAACCTCATTATAGAATCCATTAACAGAAAAATATTAATTCCTACAATAGAAAAAACAGCCGAAATCATAGCAAACTTTAAACTCGGTACAGAAACAATTACATTAAATAACCACGGACGGACAGAGTTTATCGACATAGATGATAATATTCGAAATGCAAATTATATCTACCGTTACGGTGACAGGAAAGCGAATTTTGAACGGAAATCCAAACTGAAAGAATTATTTGAAATAGTAAGCTCTTTTGCACAGGTTGCAACTGTTTCCGAGCGGATAGACTGGATAGAGTGCTTCAAATTTGCCCTTGAACAGTATGGCGTCGAAAACTCCGACAATTTTCTTCTTGAAAATCAACAGGCAAATATAAATTCATCAGGTAATAATACAAATGCTTGATGCCTGTTTCGGACAAAATATGCTAATATAAACCGGTATGAGATGGCAGAGCAAAATATTGTTTTTAATGTTATTTTTTCCGATGATGCTTGTCGGAATATTGTTCTCCTATCTCAGCATGAATGAATTAGCCGAAAACGAAAAGGCAAAAACTGAATCTTCTAAACCCAAAATAGAAAAAGAAGAATACGATCCAACTTTGTGGCCGGAAGAAAGAAAACGGCTAAAAGAAAAACGGCTTCGGGAATTACAGGAACAAGCCGCAGCGGAACAAGCCAATACAGAACAGGAAGAATTTCAAAATGACGGTTATTACAATGAAAATGAAATAACAGAAGAAGAATACACCACTGAAAATACAGGCGATTATGAGGATGAATTTTCCGGGACAGAAGAAAATATTGACGATTCTAACGAAGAACAAACCTATGAAGAACCGCAAACTTATGAAACTCCGGCTGAATATTCTCCGCCGCAGCTTGAAGAAATTCCTCCGGAAGAATTCCAGTAAAAATATTTCAGTAAAAAATTATAACCACCTTTTATTAAATAAAAGGTGGTTATTTTATGTACAAAAGGATAATAACAATGAAATATAAACTATTAAAAGCACAGCGTGAATTTTTGGAAATTCCGCATGATTATACACTTGATGTTGCCGTATATCAGGGCGGCTACGGTTCAGGCAAAACCTTTGCAGGTTCGCTGCTCGGCATTTTATTATGTATGAAATTTCCCGGGATAAGAGGACTTGTAGGCGCCCAAACCTATACTCTTGTGAGAGATACAACTCTTCAAACCTATCTTGAACATCTTGATAATATGAATTTTCAGGAGGGAATAGATTACGAATGGTCATCAACATTACAGAAACTAACTTTCCGCAATACCTCAGAAGTCCTGTTCAGACACTTTGATGAGCCCAATAAGTTAAAATCTCTCAACCTCGGATTTGTTGAAATAGAAGAGATGTCCGATATCCCGTATGAAACATTTAAAATGCTTCTTGGCAGAATGCGTCAGCAGCCTAAAAGCACCTGGAAAAATTTCACATACAGAATATTCGGACACACAAATCCCGAAACACAGAAAGGATGGATTTATAAAACTTTCGCCCAAAATCCGGCACCTAATTACCGGCTGATTACAGCTCCTACAACCCAGAACATTTACCTGCCTGAAGGCTTCTGCGATGAACTAAAAAAAATCTACGATGAACAATACTATAATATATTTGTCCTTGCAAAAAACGGAGAATATAACAGCGGTCTGGTAATAAAAGATTTTACGGATGAAAATATACGGGAAATAAACTATCAGGATGACATAGATTTACATATAAGCTGTGACTTTAATGTTGATCCGATGTGCTGGGTTCTGGCACATAAAACTGATGACAAAGTTTTCTATTTTGATGAAATAGTAATGGAAAATACAACAACAGCCAAAGCCTGTGAGGAATTTTGCCGCCGCTACCCGAACCACAAAGGAAACATCATAATAAACGGTGATGCCTCTGGCGACAATCGGAGCTGCACAAGTGAATATACAAATTACGTAATTATAAAAAAGAAACTTCAAGAACACGGTTATGATGCAGACATAAGAATAAAAGCGTTCAACCCGCCCATAAAAAACCGCATAGCCGCATTCAATGCAAAAATAAGGAACGCTGACGGAACAATCTGTCTTTATGTAGATAAAAAATGCGAAAAACTTCTCTATAATATATATAATCTTAAATACAAAGAGGGATCTTCGCGCATAGATATACCGGCATACACGCAGATTAAACAGAATAAAGAACTTAAATTTCTGTCGCATCCGATAGATGCAGCATCTTATCTTGTTGATTTTTACTGGCCGATAACATTATAGAAACGGAGAAAATATGGAAAACATAATGCATTATTCACCAATTCTCATTGCGATAATGATATTTTTAATCCAGCAGAGAATTGTTGTGACACCTGAACAACTTGAAAAAAAACACAGAGAAATCATTGAAGACGTAGAAGAAAAGTTTGTCACAATACATAGTTTTAAAGATTTGAAAGAACAATTTTCGGAAATGAAAGATAAAATTGATAAAATTTATGACTGCATAATGACCAACAATATAATAAATTAATTGTAAACAAATATTACAAAAAATTTGAATATATTTAAAGTTTTAACTGAAAAATGCCGATAACATGAACAAAAGGACTACATGTTACTAAGATAATTGAAAGGCAAAAGTTACACAAATGGGATTGGCAGCATCACAAGCAAGATTTTTAGCCATAACAGCGAGAAAAACCCAGTGCGAATTGCAATCAACGCAAATCGCACAGGATAAACTGTCAATCAGTAACGAATTAACAGAAGCTACTGAAGATTATCAAAGTGCATTAAATGCTACAAAATTAATCTGGGATTCAGACGGTACAGGTGAAAACACTTACAACGTATCTTATAACCTTTTAATGACACCGTCAGCAGCAAATATGTATGACCCGTATCTGGTAACCGATTCATCAGGCAAAATTGCACTTAACACCAAAATGGCTCAAGCCGCACAGCAAGCAGGTATTGACCCTAAAGGTGGCACTGTACAAAGTGTTGAAGGGCGTAACAAGTTTATATGGGCATTACGTGATGCTGGTGTTATTCCAGGCTCAACATCTGCAAGTATTGCTGGAATAGAAACGGCACCAATAACAGATAATTATTCAACGGCAGCTGGAGTCGGCGGTATTCCGCTTGATAAAACAACAGCTTATGCAGTATCAAATGCAACTCTGGCAAATTATTTATCAGATAATGAATATAATTTAAATATTTCAGATTGTATAACTGCAACAGGTCAAACCTGGGGCGGTAAAAAGGGTGGATTTAGCGTTGCGATAAACGGTACTCCTATGTCAGATGAAGGAACGGCCAAAGATTTGACAATTGGAGATTTGTTAAACAATGAATATACAATTGTATGTTCAGGCGGTGATAACGAAGGAGTTGCACCTGGAACAACGAATTTTAATGAATTTATGAATGCCGTTTTCGGCTGTGATGCAGATGGCTCCATAAAGAATGTTGCAGATAACAACTCACTTTTTGGTAGAATTGCACAAACTTTAACAGCACTATTAGGAGTAGATGACGCAAGCTTAGAAGCTTTAGATTATGCATACAAAAAGATTATGCAAAATTATACAAATTCTAACAGAGCGATGAGTGCAGGTTCACCAGGCTCAACTTCTTCTTCCTATGATGCAGCTAATTCAAAAGCAAATGAATACAATGCAGTTACATACACTTCTGACAGTAATCTTAATAAAAAAGAAAATGCTCATGTTGCAGTAAATATCTCAAATGTTGTAAGTTCATTCTTAACTTATTTCGCTCAACAAATAACAAGTAGTGATTATACTGTAGCAAGATTGGATGAAAACTGCTACTATGTAACAGATGATATGACTTATATGTATGAACTTGCGAATACAAATGCAGTAACAGAAAAAGATCTGTTAATCACAGACTTCTATAATTCATTATATAACAACATTTGTGCAAACGGATGGACAGGTGCATACGGAGATTACTTAGAAGACGACCAATATTTCCAACATGCATTGAAAAACGGTCAATTATTCATATCAGTACTTGCAACAGACGGATATTATTATCAGGAAGTATACAACGATAACGGATATCTGGTTGAAATCACTGATGAAGACGCAATTGCACAGGCAGAACTTGAATTTGAAATCATCAAGAGCAAGCTTAATGCTAAAGAAGAAAAACTTGATCTTGAAATGAAAAATGTTGATATGGAAATATCATCACTCACAACTGAATATGATACAGTTAAAAACCTTATCAGCAAAAATATCGAAAAAGTATTCACAATGTTCCAATCATAAGATAAATAATATTACACATTACACATAACTGCAGGTTGTCAAATTTGACTAACCTGCCTTTTAATGTTTAAATAGCGTTATGAATTATATTTTTTACGGGTTGATTGTATTTTCGATAATAATAGGAGCCACAAACGGCAGACTACAGGAAGTTGTAAACTCAATACTTCTTGGTGCTGAATTATCCGTAAAAGTTGCATTTTCACTGATAGGAATCATGGCATTCTGGCTGGGTATAATGAAAATTGCAGAAAAAAGCGGGCTTGTAGAATTTATCTCAAAACTGATAAAACCTGTTACAAAAAAACTTTTTAATGAAATACCTGAAAATTCGCCAGCAATCGGGGATATTGCAATGAGCGTTTCAGCAAACGCTCTCGGGCTTACAAATGCCGCAACGCCCATCGGCATAAAAGCAATGGAAGAATTACAAAAACATAACAAAGATAAATCAACAGCCTCCAATGCTATGTGTATGTTTCTGGCAATGAATACTGCAGGATTTCAATTAATACCGGCAACCGTAATTGCGGTTTTAATAGGAATAGGCTATAAAAATCCGACAGAAATTATTGCACCTACACTTTTAGTAACAACTATTGCCTTTATATCTGCAATTATACTGGCTAAAGTATTCGAAAAATTCTGGACACCTCAAAAAGAAAACGGAGGTGACGAATAATGTTTCAAGCAATAATGAATTTTTTATCACTCTGGGCACTTCCAGCAATTATAATCCTAATCCTAACCGTAGGCTTAGCAAAAAAAGTTCCGCTCTATGAAACATTTACAGACGGAGCAAAAGACGGATTTAAAGTTGCAGTCAATATAATTCCGTACCTTGTGGCAATAATCGTCGGAATATCAATGTTCAGAGCCTCAGGCGCAATAGAAATGCTGGGAAATGCTTGCTCGGGAATACTTACAGCACTAAAAATTCCAGCAGAAGTTTTGCCTGTTATGATTGTACGTCCGCTTTCCGGCTCCGCGGCACTCGGGGTATTTTCGGATATTGCTCACACACTGGGGCCTGACGATTATGCAACGAAGTTATCCGCCGTAATGATAGGCAGCAGCGAAACAACTTTTTATGTTCTTGCTGTATATTTCGGCGCAATCGGTATCTCAAAAATTCGTTATGCCTTACTTGTCGGCTTACTGGCTGATTTTATCGGAATTGCCGCAGCAGTTTTGGTGTGTCACTGCATGTTCTAGCAGCATCGGTCCAGCTTTGGGTAAACTCTTTATATTCATTAGGAACAACTGTTTTAATTAAAACAGCATAATTTATATCTATAAAATTAATCTTAGGCACTCTTTCGACAACAAATTCATGAGCACCGCAGTTGTGGCAGAATTTTTCCTGCGGCACAATCTGCCCATTTTTAATCATAGACTGCAGCTTAACGCCGCAGCAGGAACAACGTGTCAGATACCATTGATTTTCGATTAATTCACCGCAATCAGGGCAATATGTTACATCGGCATCAACAGGCACCTTTTCATGACAACAATCTTTACTTCCGAATAAAAACTCCATTAACATCATAATTTTTATTTAATGATGAAAATTAAAAAGTCAACAAAATTATTTATTCAATTGATAAATATCAAAATTCAGCCTAAATGCAATAAAAAGCCATATTACATAAGGAAGTTGAAGAATGCCTAACAAAATTGAAATATCAAAAAACAATCCTGCCATACAAATAACCGTAATAAGCAACAGGAAACTATCAACAAGAGCCCAGCCGATTTTTTTATACTTAAAAAATAACGGCGTCCATAAGAGATTTAAGATGAGTTGCAAAAAGAAAAGCGGAATTGCAAAAAATTTTGCAAAACTCATAGGCTGAAAATAAAAAATAATAAAAGAAATACCCATAAGAATATACAAAAAAGTCCAGACCGGACGGAAAATTTTCCTATCCGGAGCATAAAGCGGCTTTTGAATTTCATCATAGAAGTTGAAGTCCATAATGTAATAATAAACATTTGCACCACAAATTACATTAGACAAAATAATTATTTATTAAAAAGCTTATAAAACTGGTCATTCAGCCAGCCCAAAGGACTAAAAGGTTTAGCAACAGAAGTAATCCCGTCAAGGGTTTTAACAGGAGTTGAATATTTTCCGGAATCTCCTTTGCGCAAGAGATAAATAGAACCGTCAGGAGAAATTGATTGCTCACCGGTTTTATCAAAAGCACGGGTCATGGAAGATTTGCCTGGATTAACCAGAACAGAACTTAAATGAACACCTTTATTTTTTGTAAAATCCCAGCTATCTACGACAGAAGATGTATCAGAAAGAATTGTTTTATTTACTCTTTTTGTAACATTTCCCTGTTCAGAAAGTTGAATTGCATAACTGCCATTAGGGGCTATCGTTCTTTGAATTAAAAGCTTAGGATTACGTTTGCCGTAACGGTATGTATAAACACAGCCGTTTTCTAAGATTTGTCCGCCTTGCTGAACTGCTTTTTGAAAAATTTTTGAAACAGACATTTTGAACTCCTATCTATTTACATGTTAATTCCTAAATTACAAAAAACTGTAAAAAAAAATTTTTTGCATTTTTTCTGTTTAATCTTTAAGAGCAGCTCTATTTTCACCGATGTGAGTCTTTACGACCGTGTTCGGGATGGACTCTGCCGAACAAAACCTGACTTAATGTCTGGTT
>CALUTF010000015.1 GCA_944323595.1 Candidatus Gastranaerophilales bacterium
TTCTCATTCTTCCTCCTTTTTTTATTATATTCGAAAACTTGCCTACTGACCGATTACATTTTTAGGGGGACAGTTCATACTTGCCCAACAATACTAAATGTAGGTCGGATTTACTAATCCGACAAAAATCTTCATTGTTCATTTCTTTCTCTTTTATTGCGAGTAAAAGAGAAAGAAACAGCACATGAGAAAGAGAAAAACGCGTCCAAATGAATATCTTTAAAATTGCGGCTTTTGTCGAAATAAAGTTCCCTCGCCCCTTGGGAGAGAGGGCTAGGGTGAGGGGTATAGTGGTGAGGTGCAAACGAAGCGTTTGCATCAACACTACTCCAAACGTATGATTAATTAAAGTTTTGAGTCAAACATGCCGTTATATACAGGAGTTAATAATCATGAGGCATCCTTACAATGTTTAATTCGGTCAACAACCCTTTCGGCAGAAAAATAGAATCCTCCACATCTTCCGATCAAGGCAAAAAAGAGCACCAGCAGGATAAAAAAGAACCTGAGAAAAAATACCTTGAACAGGAAGAACAGGACGAAGTAAGAATAGGCGGACTTCCGCTTTTGACGGAAGACGAAATTAAGTATCTCGTGAACAATTACATCTCCAACCTGAAATCAGAACACGAAGATAATGAAAAAATCTGTCAGAAATTGAATAAATATCTGGAAAAATTTGATGTCCAAAAATTTATGAAACGAAATCCCAACATAACCAGTTCTGATTTTTACATGATTATGTACAACGAAACAGAAAGTTTAGTGAAATAAAATTTAACATTTCCGGAAAATTTCTAAAGTTTTAGATAAAAAATTCCGTCAAAAAGCATGAAACATGTTTTAGAAAGGACGGATATATGGAAATTTCAAATGTAAACTCAAACCCTTTTGTAACATCAGCAAAAGTTGAAGAAGAAGACGAAAAAGAAGTCAAAGAAGAACAAACCGGAGAAGAAGAGGTTCAAAACCCTCTTGAAAAAGGCAAATCTGACTCTGTAGAAATTTCAAAATCATCTTCAGTCCTAACGGAAGATGAAGTTCAAGACACAGTAGAACGCTACATTCAGGACAAAATTGCCTCTGCACCGCCGGAAGTTGCAGCCAAACTTGCTCAATATCTGGCAACCTTTGACGTCACCAAATTCATCAGAGATAACGGCGATATGTCTATGGCAGAACTCTATGCCGTTTTGTACAACAAAACAGCTGATTACGAATAATACTGTTTTGTAAATAGAATATAATATCCAGCTTGAACATTAAAAGTTCAAGCCGGTTTGCTTATAAAAACAGGTTAACTCCTGTCTAAACACCAGATTGACAGCCTGATTTGCTTTTAATATAATTTCCGTATGGCTAAGATAATTAACGTAATAAAAGGAACAAAAGACATTCTGCCTCAAGATGTTGAGCAGTGGCATATATTAGAGAGCAAAGCCCTTGAAATATTTTCAAAATACGGCTATAAAGAAATCAGAACCCCGATATTTGAAGCAACAGAGCTTTTTGCCCGCGGAGTAGGCGATACAACAGATATCGTCAACAAAGAAATGTATACGTTTGAAAAAAGTGAACGCTCACTGACACTCCGTCCAGAAAATACCGCAGGAGTTGTTCGTTCATATATAGAAAACGGAATGGCAAGACTTTCCGCACCTGTAAAACTCTGGTATAAAGGTCCTATGTTCCGCTATGAACGTCCGCAGGCCGGCAGACAGCGCCAATTTCATCAGGTAGGCGTTGAGATGTTCGGGATTAAAAACGCCACAGCCGATGCGGAAGTTATTTTGCTTGCGGTTAATTACCTCAAATCACTCGGGCTTAATGATTTAGAAGTAGAATTGAATTCACTCGGATGCCCGACCTGCCGTGAGGCATACAAGGCAAAAATTAAAGAAGTTTTGAAACCGGAATTTGACAACCTTTGCGAAGACTGCCAAAACCGCTATGAAAAAAATCCTCTGAGATTACTTGATTGCAAAGTTGAAAGCTGCAAAGCCATATTTGAAAAACCTGAAATTCAAAAAGTAATTCAATCCGATTTTATTTGTGAAGAATGTGCTGCTCACTTTGCAGAACTCAAAACATACCTTGATAAACTGAACGTTAAATATACGATAAACAAATTACTCGTGAGAGGTCTGGATTACTACAACAGAACCGTTTTTGAAATCAAATCAAACAACCTCGGCTCCCAAAATGCCGTATGCGGCGGCGGAAGATATGACAGCCTTGTTAGAAATCTAGGCGGCGAAGACACACCTGCTGTCGGCTGGGCAATGGGTATGGAAAGATTAAATTCTCTGCTTCCTGTACCGGAACTGGAACTTCTGGACGGCTATATTGTTTCAACATCACCCGTTGAGGCATTTGAACTGGCTGAAGACTTAAGGGATAAAGGATTTAAAGTAGAATTTGACCTTGCAAATAAAAAATTTACAAAACAACTGGAAAAAGCCTCCAAAGTTGCAAAACGTGCCCTGATTTTAGGAGAAGATGAAATTAAAGCAGGTACTGTTGCCGTTAAAAATCTCTCAACAGGGGAACAGGTCAGTTTTCCGAGAAACCAGCTCCCTCAAGTGCTTGCACAGGGCTAATTTTACAATAAATACTTGCATTCCCGCAGGATATGATGTATAATATTTAACCGTAAACTGACAATTATAAGGGAATAAAGATGGACAAAATTACTATACGTTCAGACAGAAAAGATGATTACATTTTCCACTACAAAGGAGAAGAAGTTACCCTTGGAGCAGGCAAAATCATCAGTATTGCAAACGGCTTAAATGATGTTGTACTGCCAACCTGCGCCATGAAAATTATTAATAACCTTATTGTCATTAAAGAAGACGTCAAAAAACATTAAAATTTTAATGTTAACAAAGTCTGTATTACGGAATTGAATGGTGATAACAAATGATAAATCACTTATTCATTTAGTTTTTGTCGTCATTTTTATGGAATTTTTCCAGTCTGGCAAAATCATTGCGTATTTCGTTTGCCTTGGCTTCAAGTTTGTTGTAAACCTGTGAATTAATTTCACCGCCTATCAAAATCAAAACAGAAGTATAATAGAGCCATACCATCAAAACAGCAAACGCACCAATAGTTCCGTATACAAAGTTATAGGTTTTTAAGTTATTAATGTAAACAGAAAACCCCCATGAGCCGACTAACCAGAAAATACAGAAGAACAAAGTCCCCGGCAGAGCACTTGTTCGTTTGAATTTTTCATTTCCGCGCAAATCCGGCAGAATATAATAAATTAAAAATGCCATAAAATACAATGCCAGAAATGCAACCGGCCAGCGTAAAGTTAAGAGCATTATTGCAATTTGATTAGACATGTGGAAGTGGTTAACAAAGAAATTGACTATAACTTTACCGAAAACAATAAGGTTAACACTTAAAAAAGTCATCATTGTCATCACAAAAACCATCACCAGCGACAGAAGTCTTGTGTAGACAAAACTTCTGGTTTCTTCTACCTTATAAGCTCTGTTCAAACCTTTTAAAACAACCGCCATCGCGTTAGTTGAAAGAATTATGGTAATCCCGACACCAATATATGCCATAAGTTTTCCATGAGAAAAAATCATCGCCTCGGATAGAACAGTCATTATTAAATCCATTGCCTGCCCCGGAACAACATTAGAAAGTACTCTCAACAAAGGATCCATAAGAGATTTATTTCCGAGCCAGCCAAATACAGCCGTCAGGAAAAGCATAAACGGAAAAATTCCTATTACTGCCATAAATCCCATTTCTGCCGCCATCCCGTAAAAATCGTTTCTTATTATGGATAAAATTATCCTTGTAACGCTCTTGAAAAAGCCGCAAAGAAATTTATTACATTTAACTGTTTTAATACATTTTCTTATTAACTTCATCTAATATTTTCCTGACAGTTTCTTCAACAGAAGACTTCACAACACAGCCCGCAGCAAGTGTATGACCACCGCCGCCAAAAGCCGCACAAACCGCAGCAACATCCAGCCCTTTGCTGCGCATTGATACTTTAGAAATGTTATGCCCTGATTGTTTTACTACAAATGCAACCTCTGTCGTTGTTATTGCTCTCAATTTTTCGGTCAAACCCTCTGTGCAATCTTCTCCGGCATTAAATTTTTCAATATCTTTTTTGTAAACTGTTGTATATACAATTTTGTTATCCTCTGAAAAGACGGCTTTTTCAACGCAATAAGCCTGCAAAAGAACCAGACTCTTCGGGTTTGATTCATAACAATATTTATAGATTTCAGATGGTTTTACCCCTAAACCTACAAGTACTGATGCAGCCTCAAGCGCTTTCGGAGAAGTGTTATCAAATCTAAAAGAACCCGTGTCCGTAAGGATTGCCGTATACAAACAAACGGCTGTATCATAAGAAATTTCCCAGCCGAGTTTTTTCATAATCCGGTAAATAATTTCTCCGGTAGAACTTGCATCAGGCTCAATAATATTTAAATCAGCATATCCGTTGTTAGTTTTATGATGGTCAATATTGACAGTTGACTTAGCTTTTTCAAATAAAATTTGAGCATCACAAATTCTGTCAATAGCCGCGACATCTACGTTAATTACAAGGTCATACTCTCTTGATTTATCAATAGACTCAATATTTTTAGACTCTTTAACCAGCGGCAGAAATTCATAAATTTTCGGCAGATTGGAAATAAGAAGAGTATCACAGTGTTTTTTAAAATTATCTTTAATAGCATTTGCAAGACCGCACATAGAACCGAGAGTGTCTCCGTCAGGGTTTATGTGGGATATAATCAATATATTTTTGGACGATTTTATGATATCATTTAATTTAGAACAATCCATTTTCTGATTATATCATAAAAAATCGGGGTTACAAAAATAGTGAAGAAAATTTTATACACGGATTTTGTGGAAATTGGCTCTATGATTGAAGAATTGCTTGAGAAAAAGGAGTTCAAAAAAGCAATGACCCGATCTAATTTGTACAAATTCTGGGGAAAAGTAGCCGGAGCAAAATTTGCTGAAAAATCCAAGCCGTATTCAATGATGGGGGGCGGAGTTATGGTGATAGCGTGTGAAAATGCGATTGTTGCACAGGAATTAATGCTGAAAAAAACACAACTTCTTGTAAAATTTCAGCCGTATCTTGAGTCTTTAAAAATAAAAGTCACAGACCTCAGATTTGACCCTAAAAAATGGGAACGGGATAAGGATTAAGGTTAATAATAACCCGAAATCCCCATCCAAAACCCTATCCATTTTTATATTTTAATCAAAAAGAATTTACTGTCTTTTTTAGCAAAAACTTTATGCTGGGTATCCTTTTTGAATAAAAGAATTTCATCTTTATCAACAGTAAATTTTTCGGCATCAAAATGCAGTTCAATTTCCCCGTCCAATACATAAACTGCAGCATCCTCCGCAGATGTATGAGTGTCTATAATTTCATCTTTTTTCAACGCAATAACATTCAGACTGCAATTGTTATTTTCCATCAGCGTTTCTTTCTGAAATTTACCGTCCGCCAAATCTACAATATCCTTTGCTTTCAATACATTAAAAAACATAAAAAGTTCCTCCTTTTTTGTTTTATTAAACAAAGAACGAAGAATTTTTACATTAGCTTAATTACCGTAGATTTATGGCTGACTTTACTTTTCTAAAAGTCTAACCACAGCGCTGTGGCGGTTAGTTGTTGCATTCTCTTTTCTATATGAGAAAAACATATCATTATCGCAAACAGTACAATAAGGGCAAATGTCAATATTTTTAACTCCCGCTTCTTCAAGCTGACGGGCATTTATAGCTTTCAAATCCACATAAACTTTGCCGCCCCGTTCCTGATAAAGCCCGTTAAAATCGTTTACGGTTAATTTCAAAGCATCAAAAACTTCCTGTCCCACATCATAGCAGCAAACAGAAATTGCCGGACCAATCACAGCCGTAATATTTTCAGCTTTGCATCCAAAGTCCATGCACATCTTCCGGACAGTTTTAGATGCAATGGCTCCGGCAGTTCCGCGCCAGCCCGCGTGGACAACGGCAGCTATATTTTTTATTCTGTCATAAAGTATTACAGGAGTGCAGTCGGCAAAATTCAGATAAATCCCCTGAATATTATTCGTCAAAATCAAAGCATCCGTGTCAGGATAAAGTGTTCTACCTGCTTCTGCAATTTCTATATTGCTTGTATGGGTTTGTGACGGATGAATAAAATTTTCAGGTAATATATTTAAATATTTAATAATATCTTCTTTATTCTCAAGAACAACTGATTCCATTTCTGGTTCTTTTGATTTTATAACCGTCTGACGGGTGGTAAAGAAGTGTTGAACCCCTGAAAGTTCATCGGATTTAAGTATTTTCTTCCCGTTTATTTCATCAAAATAGAACATACGATTAATATACACTAAATAAAAGAATAAAACACTTGCAGGATAAAAAAAATTACATAACCTGCTAAAATCAAACCGAAAAAAAGTAAAGGAGATTATTATGAACAGTTTGAAAAAGTATCTTGTAGAATTTATCGGGACATTTTTTCTTGTCTTTACGGTAGGCTGTACGGCATACTTTGCGCATCCGGGAGTAATAGCACCAATTGCAATCGGTGCAGCATTAATGGTTATGGTGTATGCCGGCGGAAATATTTCCGGCGGACATTACAATCCTGCAGTTTCGCTTGCGGCAGCAATCAGAGGCAGCCTCGAGTGGAAACATTTCATCCCCTACATCATAGCCCAATTTTTGGGTGCAACAGCAGCAGCCTTGCTTGTAATCCTTGCAAGCGGCTCACGTGCTGATGTACCGGGGTGCCCTTTCGGTGTAGGCTCAATGATTATTGCAGAATTTATAATTACATTTGCTTTGTGCTATGTTGTTCTTTTATGTGCAACGTCAGAACGAAGTGCGGGTAATTCTTATTTCGGACTTGCAATAGGCAGTACCGTTATGGTCGGAGCTTTTGCAGTCGGCGGAGTACTTTGTTACGGAGCATTTAACCCTGCTGTTGCCCTTGCTTTAGGCACACTCGGTGCTTCTTGCTGGTCTTACATATTTATAACAATGGGTGCGAATATTATTGCAGGAGTTGCTGCCGCACTTGTTTATAAATTTGTTGCGTACAGAGATTAAAATTTTTCTTCTATGCTAAATGCGGATATTATATAAATAATATCCGCATTTTTGTACTTAAAAATAATTGTGATAAAATAATCTTATGAAAAAGATTGTTTTATTATTACTCAGCATATTAATGCTGCAAAATATATGCTTTGCTGAAAACATCAGCTTCCTCTGTGTGGAGCAAGAGATTATGTCTGTTTGCTCATACCTCATACTGGAGTGCTTCCAAAATATTCTCAAAAGCGGTAGCAAAATCATTTGTTGAGGGATATAAATTCCAGTATGATCCTGAAGTTCAGGAAAAAATAATGAAAAAACGTCAAAAATTGAATTATGATTTATAGGAGAGAAAAATATGGATTTTGAAAATGGAGCATTGTTTGACCCCGGTTTTATGCAACACATACAGGTATTTTCACAAAATGTTGACTACGCATATTACACAATAGACAGATACAAAAATTTCAACCAGAAAAAAAACTGCTACAAGATGTTTTTCCCGAAAATTAATGCCCTTTTGAAAGATACCATCGGATTTTATCTCGGCTGTCTTTTATGGGCGGTTTATATTAAAAACAAAGGTTCTATGCCGATTTTAAATAATTTCTGCTACGGCGGCGATTACTCGCACGATGTGACAATGGAAGAGATTGTTTATATCGAAAATTATTTTGAAAAAATGAAAAAAGATTCCAAATATTATACAGGCAAAGAACTTGAAGCAGACCCTGAATTATACAAAATTCTGGAACAATACAAAGAATTTCTGGCAGAAAACGAAGGTTTTACAAAAGCCCAAAATACAGATGACATAAAAATTCCTCAAAGTATAAAAACTCCGTCAAATGACGACCTTGAAATAATTTTGAACAAAATAGAAGAAATTGTAAAAACAGGTAAATTTTCAGAATTCTTACCGCTGTATGAAAAGGTTTCATAAATGGAATTGCTGAAAGAAAAACTTTACCAGATGTTTATCCTCGGACTTGAGGGCGGTTGTTATGAAGATGCTTTAAAAAACGGATTAGGCGGAATAATTTTTTTCACAAAAGATATCCGGACAGCAGAACAATTCAAAGACCTGACAGGAAGAATTAATAAAATTGCATCAATAAAACCGTTTTTGAGCATTGATCAGGAGGGCGGACGGGTTGAAAGGACAGAAAATATCCACGGCGGGAAAAAATATCTCTCCGCAAAATATGCTTATGAAAAAGGAGAGGAATTTCTTATCAGGCAAACCGACGAAATCGCCAAAGAATTAAAAAGTTACGGGATAAACCTTAACTTTGCCCCCTGCATTGACACAAACACCAATCCCAAAAATCCGATAATTGGGGAACGGGCATTTTCTTCAAACCCTGATGAAGTAATAAAGGCAGAAAAAATAGTTTCTGCTATCTACAAAAAAAACAGAATTATACCGTGTGTTAAACATTATCCGGGACACGGCGATGCGGATGCAGACAGCCACCTGACTCTGCCGGAAATTGACCTGACTCTGGACGAAATGGAAAAAATTCACATAAAACCATTCAAAGCCGCCATAGAAAACGGTATAGAAATGATAATGGCAGCACACCTGCATTGTACATGTTTTGACAGAGATGTAATACCGGCATCTTTGAGCCATAATGCGCTCTCTTACTTGCGAAATACCTTGAATTTTAACGGGGTAATAATTTCCGATGACATGGAAATGAAAGGGGTTGCCGCATACGGCATGACAGAAGCTTACGAAAAAGGAATCCGCGCGGGACTTGATATGTTTATCTGCAGAAATTCCTCTCCTGAAACAATTTCCGCAATTGAAAATATTTACCTGAAAGCATCGCAGGATAATTCGCTGGCAGATAGGATAGAAAAATCTTTTGAGAGAATTTTAAAGTTAAAAAAAGGGTTATGATAAAATAAAATTATGGAAAAGAAAAAAATAAGCATAATAGGCTCAACAGGCTCCATAGGAACACAGGCACTTGAAGTTATTGAAAAACTTCAGGATAAATTTGAAATCCTTGCACTCGCAGGCGGTTCTAATACCGGACTTTTAAAAAAACAGGCAGAAAAATTTAAACCGGCATACATCTGCCACAATTCTTCTTCAAATGAAGATTTCAGCGGCTGCAAAATTCTCCGCGGATCTCAGGGGCTTGAAGAAATTTGTTCCAATAAAGAAAATGATATTATTCTTGTTGCCTGCTCGGGTAAAATTGGGCTCAAACCTACGCTTACCGCAATTAAAAACGGCATAAATATTGCGCTTGCAAACAAAGAAACTCTTGTAATGGCAGGTGATATTGTAATGAGCGAGGCAAAAAAATACGGAGTAAAAATTCTTCCAGTAGACAGCGAACACAGCGCAATACACCAGTGCATAAAAGATATAAAATATGTTGATAAGCTTATTATAACAGCCTCAGGCGGCCCGTTTCTCCATAAAAGTATTGAAGATATCAAAAAAGCAACAGTAGAAGAAGCTCTTCATCACCCGCGCTGGAATATGGGTAAAAAAATTACTGTTGACAGCGCAACGCTCATGAATAAAGGATTGGAAATTATAGAAGCGCATCACCTTTTCGGATTTGACTATAAAGACATTGATGTCGTCATTCATCCGCAAAGCATTGTACACTCTGCCGTAGAATACAAAGACGGCAGCGTAATCGCCCAGCTGGGACTTCCGAGCATGCATATCCCTATTCAATACGCAATCACATACCCTGAAAGACTGGAGGGGATTAAATCAAAGAGTTTCAGCTTTGCTGAAATTGCGCGGCTTGATTTTGAAAAACCGGATTTTGAAAAATTCCCGTGCGTAAAACTCGCATACCATGCCGGACAAACAGGCGGAACTGCAACAACATGCCTTAATGCGGCAAATGAAGAAGCCGTATTTGCATTCCTTGACGGAAAAATCAAACTCTATGACATTTATACCATTGTAGAAAAAATGATGTCATCTCATAACGTTATCAGTAATCCTGATATAGATGAAATCTTTTCTGTTGATGAAGAAATCCGAATAAAAACAAAAGAATTAATAACGAAATAAAATCTTATTTTTTAATATCATCCAAATTTTGTTTAACAGTCAATATTAAATCGCGATAAAGTTTTAACTCACAGTCATTAGAAGTTGAAATCAAACGGAGTATCTCACTGCGTAGACAATCCTGATTATCAGGAATAACACCGAATTCCGGAATATTCATCTGCAAAACATCAGCCATTTTTAAAAAGTTATCCAGAGCAGGCAAATTAGCACCCTGTTCAATTTTGCTGATATGTTTTTCACTCAAACCGGCTTTTTCGGCAAGCTGTGACTGCGTTAATCCCGCATTACGCCTTAAATCCCTCAGCGTTTTCCCTATAAATTTTTTGTCAAACTCTCTCATGAGAAATCCTGCTTAGTTACTGTATCATAATTGACTACAAAAAAATTACATATTATCTGCAATAAAGAGCCGGATAACCGGCTCTTTTATTAATTTATAATTTTGAAATATCTATTTCAATGCAAAGGTCATATCAGCTTCAACGCAAACTTTACCGTCAACTTTGCCGACACCGTGAGCTTTGCATACAGGACCTTTGATTTTGATAAGTTCAACTTCCATATCAAATCTGTCGCCCGGTCTTACGATATTTTTAAATCTTACACCGTCAACTCCTGCATATAATGTCAATTTGCCTTCAAATTCAGGCATAGTCATTAAAATCGGAGCAGAGCATTGAGCCATTGCTTCCAATTGCAAAACCCCCGGCATAATAGGATTGTTAGGGAAGTGACCTTGAAAGAATTGTTCATTCATTGTCATATTTTTGTAACCCTTAGCATATTTGCCGGGTACGCATTCTGTGATTCTGTCAACCAAAAGGAACGGATATCTGTGCGGTATCATTTCCATAATTTGCATTGTGTCAAAGCTTAACACTTCTTGTTTTGTTTCTTCTGTCATGTTCTCTCCTTATTTTTTATATTCTGTTAACTTACTTTTTAGCATTTTAGCTGTTTTAATATGAACTGCATGTCCGGCCTCTTTTGCAAGAATCTGTGCTTTCAAATGCAGCGGGTTCACACCCGTCAGGTACAGATCGCCAATCAAATCCAGCATTTTATGTTTAACCGGTTCGTACTGGCTCCTTAATTTAGTTGTATAGCCTGTTGTTTCCATACCGACTGTGTTTTCAAAAGTCACTCCCTGAGCAAATCCCAGCATCTGGAATTTTTTCAAATCTTTATAGTAACCGAAAGTTCTGGCTTCTATAATTTCCTCTTTATTTTTAGGATTGAAATTTACCCAGCGGTTGGAAAGGTCAGGATGATCGTAATTAACCGCGTATGAGATAAAAAGTTCATCATCCGGCAGGATTACAAGACTTGTTTTGCCGTTCAAATAATACACAGGTTCTGTCACAGTATAATATTTTGTTTTTTGAAGCAAAGGTTTGTCGATGCCTGCTTTTTTGAAAAGTTCAACCCACTGTTTTGAACTTCCGTCAAGTGCCGGCACCTCCATTTCGGACATACAGATGTCTATTGAATCAATTTCGCAGAACGCAAGCGCTGCCGAAAGATGCTCCGTCAGCATAGCTTTTGCGTCTTTATTTCCCATAGTCACGCAATGATCCGTGGAATAAACATTCTCCACATCCGCCGTAAAAGCTTCAGCACCTTTTACAAAATATCTGATTTTCCCCTCTTTTGACGGGAAAAATGTAACCGTACAAGGCTTGTTTTTCATCAAGCCGTTACCTGATATTGAAATTTCTTTTTTTATTGTAGTCATTATTGATGAGCTTCCTCAAACGCATTCAACATCGGTTCGTATTTTCTGAATTTTGCAAAAATTTCCTGAGCGTCTTTCATTGTTTTAAGCTGCTTGATAAATTCTTTTCTCGGAACAGCAGGAATACCTACAATGATTGATTTTTCAGGGAAAGATTTTGTAACACCGGCTTTTGCGGTAATAATTGTGTCAGAGCCGATTTCAATGTGATCAGCAAGACCTGCCTGTCCTGCGATTACAACCCTGTCGCCGATTACGCAGCTTCCTGCAATACCAACCTGTGAAACAATAAGGCATCCTTTACCAACACGGCAGTTATGACCTATCATAACAAGGTTATCAATTTTTGTGTCATCACCAATTTCGGTATTTTCAATAGTACCGCGGTCTATTGTAGTATTGGCACCGATTTCAACGTTATTACCGATTTTAACTGAGCCGATTGACGGAATTTTAAAGATGACATGTTTAACATTTTCTTCTTTAATTGCGCCCTCTTTTCTTGCCTGTTCAATATTGTCAGGGTTTTCAGTAACAAAGCTGAAACCGTCAGCGCCGAGTGAAACTCCGTGATGAAGAATAACATCGTTACCTACTTCTACTCTGTCACCGATGTTAACTCCCGGGTGGAAGAAGCAGTTTTTACCGATTTTAGCACCGCCGCCAATATAGGAATTTGCAAGAATTTTAGTATTATCACCGATTTCGGCATTACGTGAAATTACAACATTAGGTCCGATTTGCACATTTTGTCCGAGTTTTGCTGTTTCATGAACAGTTGCTGTCGGGTGGATACCCTGATTAACTTCCGGAGCAACGTAGAACAAATTCAATAACTTCATCATTGCAAGACGCGGTCTTTCTACTTCAATAGTCGTCAAACCGTCAATTTGAACTCCGAGCGGAACAAGAGCAGCTTTAGCTTTTGATTTCGCAAGATTTGCAATTTCTTCTTCTCCGAGCGCAAGTGCAAGAGTGTTTTCATCAGACAAAAGCGGCGGAGCGATTTGTGAAATTTTTGCATCCTGAACTTTGGTAAGCATCCCGCCTACAATTTGTGTAATCTCTTCTACCGAAAAAGTCTTCATTTTTTTCTCCTTTTTATATTACAAATTCACTTATCACTATTCAGTCTATTTATTATATTTGTTGTCGATTTTCCCTCGACAAACTCGATAAATTCCACACGTGTACCGTTTTTGCGCATAATATCTGCCTCCGGTAAAGTTTCCATCGTGTAGTCAGCACCTTTTGTATACACATCAGGCTTGATTTCATCAAGAAGATTACGGGGGCTGTCTTCGTCAAACAGAACCACATAATCAACACAGCTTAATGCGCACAAAATTTCCGCTCTGTCATTTTCATTGTTAATAGGACGGGAGTCACCTTTAATAGAACGTACGGATTTGTCGGAATTCAAAAGCACAATGAGATAATCCGCAAAAGATTTCGTCTTTTGCAAATATCTCACATGTCCGACATGCAGAATATCAAAGCAGCCGTTAGTTGCAACAACTGTTTTACCGCTCTTGTGCAGATTTTCTACAAATTTTGCTACGTTTTCTCTTCTAAGTACCTGTCCCATAAATCCCTACAATAATGTACTGCTCTATTTTACCAGAAAAACGCTATATTTACCCCCATTTTTAACAAAAAGTAATAATGATTTTTTAATTTTGCGGCTTTTTAACACAGAAAATAATTAATCAATAACACTTACAATTCCAGTCGAATGGTCAAGATGGCATTTTGCTATGTACAAGCTGTCATTATCTACGGCAGATTTAATAATTTTAGATTTTTCAAGAAGAACATTTTCCACCCATATTGTATGCTGCTGGGCAAAATAATTATGGCAGGTAATATCTTCTTTTTTATCAAGCACCGGATACACACAACTTATAATTGACTTAAAATCTTCTGTAGGCTCCGGATAGTGGTCTTTTGCGTATTTCATAACCCCGCAGTCATCATGCCCTAACAAAACAAGCAGAGGCACTTCAAGTTTTTTAACGGCGTATTCAATACTTTCAATAACATTCGGTCCGGCAGTAATTCCTGCAACCCGAACAACAAAAAGTTCTCCTATCCCGCAATCAAAAATTATTTCAGGTACCACACGGGAATCCGAACAACTCAAAATTACAGCACGCGGCTCCTGATGGAACGCAAATTTCTTGAGTGTTTCAAGACACATATTCTTTGCCGTAGGTGTACCGTTTACAAAATTTTTGTTTCCGTTGAGCAATCGCTCAAGCTCTCTTTTAGCATTTTCATTCATAAGGGTATTATATACCATTTTCCCGAAAAACTCAAATACTCGTATGATTGCTTTTTACAAGGATTTTAATATTATATTCTAAAAAGAGGAATTTTATGGAATTAACGGAACACTCACAAGCGATTATCAACTCTGCCAAATCAATTGCCAATGCAAGGAATTATATGATGGTGGAACCTGAACAGGTTTTACTTGCATTAATGTATGACCAGAATGATTTGCCAAAAATTTTGTTATCAAAAATCGGTCTGGATAATCCTGACCTTGCAAAGCAGTTAGACGGGTTTATTACAAAACGCGGGTGTAAACCTCTGAATAATTATCACGATATGCCGATTTCCAAAAATACAGCAAAACTCCTTGAAATCGCTAACGATGAAGCAAGAATGATGAACGATTCTTTGATAAGTATTGAACATCTTTTACTTGCTCTTTTGAAAATCGACAGCGGAACAATAATTTATCTTTTTGAAAAAAACAAAATTTCCAGAAAAGACCTCCACGAAAAACTTCTCGGAGTCATAAAAAGCATTACAACCGTTGATATAACCTCAACCCCTCAACCAGAAGTTCCAGAAACATCCGGCGCTTCAACAGGTACAACCGCCGTAAAAGAGTCCAAAACAGAATCTCCGCTCGAAAAATTTACGGTTGATGTGACAGAAAAAGCAAAACAAAACAAACTTGACCCTGTTATCGGAAGAGATGATGAAATCCGCCGTGTAATACAGATTTTAAATCGCCGTTCCAAAAATAATCCCATAATAATAGGTGAACCCGGAGTCGGCAAGACCGCTATTATTGAGGGACTTGCACAGCGAATTGTATGCGGGGATGTGCCGGAAAGTTTAAAAAATGACCGCATAATGGAACTTGATTTAGGCGCACTTATGGCAGGCGCATCCTACAGGGGCGAATTTGAAGACCGCTTGAAAGGTGTATTAAAAGAAATTGAAGACCATTATGAAGATTTAATGTTATTTATTGACGAAATTCATACAATAATGGGACTAGGTGCTTCAGAGGGTTCCGTTGATGCAGGGAACCTGCTGAAACCAATGCTTGCCCGCGGCAATGTAAGAGTTATCGGAGCAACCACAATTGATGAATACAGAAAATACATTGAAAAAGACAAAGCCCTTGAACGCCGCTTCCAGCCTGTTGTTGCAGAAGAACCCTCCGTTGAAACAACCATCAGTATTCTACGCGGTCTGAAAGATAAATATGAAGCTTTCCACGGGGTAAAAATTCTTGACGATGCTATTGTTCAGGCTGTAAAGCTATCAGACAGGTATATAACTGACAGGTACCTGCCGGATAAAGCCATTGACCTTATTGATGAAGCAGCTTCATCACTGAGAATTGCAATCGACACACTGCCTGAAGAAATTGATGTTTTTATCAGAGAAAAAATGCAGCTTGAAATTGAAAAAGGTGCACTGAAAAAAGAAAATTCCAAAGAGGCAGAAAATAAAATCCAGAGAATTCTCAAAAAAATAGAAGTTATTGACGGTAAAATTAATAAGTTAAAAAAGCAATGGGAACAGGAAAAGAAACTTATAGAAACCACAAGAGTTTTGAAGAAAAATATGGCTGCTATTAAAGCCCAGCTTGAACTCAATAAGAAAAACTCTTCCCCTGATATTAATATGGAAAAACGCTACGCACAAATGGCAGAAACACAAAAAAAACTTGAAGCAATACAGTTAAAAACAGCCAAAACACGTTTAATCAAAGAAGAAATTGACGGGGATGATATTTCGGAAATCATTTCAAAATCAACAGGAATACCCGTTACCAGTCTTATGGAAGACGAATCCCAAAAACTTGTTCATATGGAAGATTACCTGAAACAACGTGTAGTCGGACAGGATGAAGCAGTTAAAAAAATTGCCGATGCCATCAGATTAGGCCGTTCAGGCTTGAATGACCCGCATCGTCCTATAGGAACATTCCTCTTCCTCGGACCTACTGGTGTCGGAAAAACAGAACTTGCAAAAGCACTTTCCGAATTTATGTTCAGCGATGAAGATTCACTTATAAGAATTGATATGAGCGAATTTATGGAAAAACAAAACGTATCGCGTCTTGTCGGCTCTGCCCCCGGATATGTTGGTTATGAAGAGGGCGGTCAATTAACCGAAGCAGTGCGCAGAAAACCTTATTCCGTTGTTCTGTTTGATGAGGCAGAAAAAGCTCACCCCGATATTTTCAATATAATGCTCCAGATGTTTGATGACGGAAGATTGACAGACGGACAGGGGCATCTGATTGATTTTAAAAATACGGTTATCATAATGACCAGCAATCTTGGAAGTGATGTTCTTTTAAATGATGAACTGACCGAACACGATAAGGAACAACAGGTAAAATGTATTCTCAGAAGCAAATTTAAGCCTGAATTTATAAACAGAATTGACGAAATTATTCAATTTAATCCGTTGAAAATTGAACAGTTAAAAAATATTGTTGATATTCAGCTTCAAGCACTTAAAAACCGTATGGCAGAACAAAAAATCTCTCTTGAAGTTACGGAGGCTGCTAAAGAATATCTTGCCGGAGAGGGGTATGAGCCTTTATACGGAGCCCGTCCGCTCAAACGTGTATTAAGACAGCTTCTGGAAATTCCGCTTTCCATGAAAATTATTTCTAACGAATTCTCACAGGGAGACTCCGTCATTGCTGATTGTGTTGACAATACTCTTGTAATTAAACAAAAATAAGATTACAACTCCGGTACGAGTTTGTATGTATTTTCCGTACCAGGGAAATAATACAAATCCCCCTGTGCTTTATTGATAAGTTCACCGAGTTTTTCGCAGGTAGAGTCTTTTTCCATAATATACAAATCCTCTATTTTGGCATTTTTAAACTTCAAATCTGCTGCCTGCTCAGGATTAAGAGCCAGTACTCCTATTTTAGCATTGCCCAAATCTTTTACTTTGGAATTTTCAATATTCAAAAATTCAAAATTCTGATTGCCCAATTTAACTACTGACGAATTTTTCATAATGGTTTCACCGTCAAATTGCTTAATTGAATTAAACAATCTTTGCTCATTTATACCATAATCTTCAAACGTTGTATCTTCATCAGGCTGAGAATATTCTGACACATATAATTTCCCTGTGTCAGAATCTTTTTCCACTTCAAAATCAAATTCTTTTAATACGTTTTCGTAATCTTCTTTCTGGATAGCGTCTTTAAGCTTAAATGATGTCTCCGGCCGGTTTGATTTAAATGATACAGTATCTTTAGTAAGAGGTGTAAGATTAGTGCTTCCAAAAAAACTTGATTGTTTTGTAATTTTTCCGCTAATTACATTGAAATTCATTAAACTAACCGGTGTAATATTCATAATTGTTCTCCTGCTTTATTTTTCATGACAAGAATAAAACACGGGCATAAAAATTTTTGCTAGTAGAATAGAAATATTAACTATTTTTAAAACTTTTTGAGTTTTGCGTAATTTGCGTCCATAGCTTTTCTGCCCATTTTGCCGAAATCTATTGTATACATTACGCTGTCACCGATGTATGCCACATCTTCAATATGCCCGACGCCCAATTTATCATGGAAAACACGTTCACCAACATTAAATACATATTCTACAGGTTTATCCGAATTACGAGCTTTTGCACGCTCTTCCGCTTCTATTTGAGCGGCTTTTTCCTGTCTGCGTTTTTCTTCAAGCATACGCTTGATGGCATTATCTTTAAAAAATTCTTTAACCTTTTCTTCATCGCGTTTTTTGTTTGCTTCTGATTTGACAAGAATTGTTCTCGCCGGAGTACGGTTTGAAGATTGTCCGGACTGTTGGTTATTACGGTATTGCGGCGCTACAAAACCTTTGCCGAATCCTGTAGACGGTTTTACATAACCATAACTGTCGGATTGCGCCGCGGAATATGAATAATCGGATTTTCCCGTTTTAGCTTTTGATACGGCATTTCTAAATGTAGAAGATGTGTTTGTACTGCCCTCAAAAGAAATCATATCCATAAGCTGGCGCGGAATTTCCTCTATAAATCTTGAAGGATTATAATATTTGTATTCACCCCACATTTGACGGCGTTTTGCGGAAGTAAGATACAGTTTTTCTTCCGCACGGGTAACCCCTACATACATCAGGCGGCGTTCTTCTTCAAGTTCTGACGGAGAATTAAACGTTCTTTGATGCGGGAATACACCCTCATCAAGCCCCGCAAGAAATACCACAGGGAATTCCAGACCTTTGGCAGAGTGGAGAGTCATAAGAGTTACGTTGTTGGCAATCTCGTCAACGCCGTCAAGATCAGACACAAGCGCTACCTGTTGAAGAAATTCACCAAGAATATTATCCAATTCTTCCGGTTCAAATTCGCCTGCTACGTTTACAAGCTCCTGCAGGTTTTCAATATCAGCTTCTGCCTCATCAGTTCCCTGAGCTTGAAGTTCTGCAAGATAACCGCTTTTTTCTATAACAAGGGTTACAAATTCCTGCAAATTGTAAGATTTTTGCGCGTCCTTAAATTTAAGAATAAGTTCGGCAAAGTCTTTCAATTTTGAACGTGTCCTCGGCGGGATTTCCAGAGCGTCATCAATATGTTTGACAGCCTCAAACAGGCTCATATCATTCTGATCGGCAAAAGTTTGAAGATTTTTAATGGTTGTATCCCCGATTGCACGTTTAGGAACATTGACAATTCTTGCAAAACTCTGGGAATCATCCGTGTTGTATATTAATCTCAAATAAGCAATTATATCTTTGACTTCCCTGCGGTCGTAGAATTTTAAGCCGCCGTAAATTCTGTATGGAATTCCCGCTGCCATGCAGGCTTCTTCAAGCGCACGGGATTGTGAATTTGTTCGGTAAAGAATTGCATAGCGGTTGTAATCGCCGCCGCTGTCCTGCTTAATTTTACTTGCAATAAAGTTTGCTTCATCGGCTTCGTCCTGTGCTTCAAAGTAATCTATCTTTTCACCGTCGCCTTTTTGCGAATATAGAACTTTGTCCACACGCTCGGTATTATTTTCAATAATAGCATTTGCAACGTTAAGGATGTTGGCTGTTGAACGGTAGTTTTGCTCAAGTTTAATAAGTTTTGTATTCTTAAAATCTTTCTGGAAATTCAAAATAATTGTATAGTCAGCACCACGCCAGCTGTAAATGGATTGATCCACATCACCTACAACACAGAGTGAACGCTCCTCCGGAACATCTGCCTGAAGATTAGTATAAAGCATATTAACAAGTCTGTATTGTGCCTGGTTTGTGTCCTGATACTCATCGACAAGAATATGTTGGAAACGGTCAAAGTATTCTTTTCTGACCTGCGGGTTTTGTTCAAGAAGCTTAACTGTCAAAAGAAGCATATCGTCAAAATCAATCGCATTATTGTTATTCAGCGAATTTTCGTACTCTTCATATATCTGGGCAATTTTTTGTGATTTGAAATCTCTTGCAAATGTTGCAAAAGTGTAGGCATCCTGCATTTTATTTTTTGCATTGGAGATAATTGATTTCACAAGTTTTGGCTGATAAACTTTATCGTCAAGATTAAGCTTCTTTATGGCTTTTTTTATAACGGCATTACTGTCCGTTTCATCATAAATAGTAAAGTTTTTATCAAGTCTTTTGCCGGATTGGAAACTGTAATCGTCAATATGTTCACGGAGCATTCTCCCGCAAATGCCGTGGAATGTCCCCACCCACATATATTTAACCGTATTTTCTCCAAGAATATTCCCGAGACGTTCTTTCATCTCGCGCGCTGCTTTATTGGTAAATGTTACAGCCAGAATATTACGGGGTCTTACCCCGTTTTGAATGAGGTATGCTATTCTTGAGGTAAGTAATTTTGTTTTGCCGCTGCCTGCACCTGCCAGCACCAGAAGCGGACCTTTCACTGTTTGTACGGCTTCTCTCTGCTCCCTGTTCAGATTGTCCAATATATTTTCCATTGTCCCTATTCCCAAAAAAGTTTTTTTGTGTTATAATCAGCATAATCGAAAAAAATATTTATTGCAATCAGAAAGTAGGAAAAATGACAGATACTGAAATGAATTCAATTATAATGAGTACTGACGGACAGGATCAGGAAAAACAAAATTCAATAATGGTTCCGATTGATGATATGGATACCGTAGATTCTGATTCACCGCATACTGTTGACGCTCTGGCTATGGAACTCGCTACTATTCAACAGTCGGCTAAAAAAATTGCAATCATTGGCAGTCGTAATCTTCCTATTACTCATCAACAAATGATTGAAACTCTTACATCTGCGCTTGTTATGCAAGGTAATACAATTATTACATCAGGCGGCTCATCAGGTACCAACGCCGCAGCTATCCGCGGTGCTATGAAAGCTAATCCGGATAAACTGAAAGTTATTCTGCCGCAAACCATCGGGCAGCAGCCATCTGATGTACAAGACCAGCTTATAGGCGTTCCTAATATTGTTGAACACTCTGACAGAGCTATGATGACTCTTGCAGATGCTTCCCGTATTTGCAACAGAGAAATTATTGACGATTGCAACCAGTTAATCTGTTTCTTGTCTCATACAAGTAAAACTTTACATAACGCTGTTCAATATGCTGAAGAAGGACATAAAGTTATTACCGTGTTCTATCTTGATTAAGGCATAAACAGCAGTAATATTCAGGTTCGTTATGCAAGAGATTTTAAAAAAACTGACAGGCAAAAATCAGCGCGAAGCAGAAGAAATTGCCCGTAATATGGTTGATAATTCCGACACGGAATTGTTCAGAGAGCTTGTAAGTAAAGATGATTTTTTGTTTGATTTTGTTAAACAGAATATCTCTAATTACATCAAAAATGTTTCAAATGAATCAAATTACAAAAATCTTTTGCATTTTCTGAAATATTATTCACCATCATACGAAGATGCCATCATTTCCGTACTGGTTGAGTTTGCGGATGAAGATTTGACCGATGATATGCTTGATTTGCTTGAACACGGTACGGAGGATGAAAAGACTTACTGCGCAAGATTTTTTGCATATATTCAGGACAACCTATCTCTGGATTTACTCAGAGAATATGCCTACAGCGTTAATGACGCGCTTGCCGCCAACTCTGCATCAACCCTCGGGGTTATGAAAGATGAACAATCTTACAACGAAGCTCTGTCGAAACTTGAATCAACCGATGATTTTGAAAAACTTGCGGCTGTAAAATTCCTTGTGGCTTACGGCAAAAAAGATGCCCTGCCCGCAATAATTAACGCAATGAAAAACTCCTCTATGGCAGAAAATATCGCTGGCGAAATTCCTTATCTGGATGATTTATTCTCTGTTATAAATAATAATCTTGAAGATGCTCTGATTATCATCAACAATATTATTAACGGACTCGGAGAAATCCTGTCTCTCTCTCAGGTATTTGATTTTGAACTCTATGAAGTCCTTGAAAACCTGATTTCAAAACAGCACTCCGGCGCCATTTCCGTTGTACTGTTGAATGCAAAAGAAAAATTTGATATACTTACAGAAAACGATGAGTATTTATTTGACGAAGATAAAGAAACTAAAAATGAAATCTTGTCAATAAAAAAATTACTCTCGCACATTGATGTAAAAGAACTAAAACAACTTGTAAAAACAGAGTTAAGAGAAGACAGTCCGTTTGTTTACACAGCACTTGAACTGAGTGACGACGTACTCGCCATACGGGAACTGCTCAAATGCAACGACCAAACTGTTATCCTCAAAACCGTTGAAGTTTTAAAATCTCTCAATAATCTTGACGAAACAACCAAAACCGTTGCCCTGATTAAGATTACTGACGAAAATATTAAGTCTATTATAAGAGCATTATAGGTGGGACTATGAATTTTGAAGAAAAAACAATAAACAGCAAAACAGTCTACGAAGGTAAAGTAATTGACGTACTTGTTGACGATGTTGTCATCTCAACAGGTCAAAAAACAATAAGAGAAGTTGTGAAACATAAAGGCGGCGTCGTAATTATTGCCCTGAAAGATGATATGAATATTTTGATGGTAAAACAATACCGCTACCCGATAAAAGAAGAATCTCTGGAACTTCCGGCAGGTAAACTGGAAGAAGATGAAGACCCGGCTCTTGCCTGCAAAAGAGAACTGGAAGAAGAAACAGGCTACATCGCAAAAGACTGGAAATCTCTTGGTTATATTTACACCTCGCCCGGCTTTTGCACCGAAAAACTCTACCTCTACCTCGCAACAAACCTCCGGTATGTCGGCGAAAATCCTGACGATGGTGAAGTTATTCAAACTCAGGAATTTAAAGCTGATGAAATTTTTGACATGATTAAAAACGGCGAAATCAATGATGCCAAAACAATTTGCGCAATGAGCAGAGCTTTCAGCGGAGGATTTTAAACAAATGATTAAAATGATTGCAACCGATATTGACGGAACTATTCTCAAATATAACTACGAATTTAACCAACCCGTAATCGATTGCATCAAAAATCTGTCAGCGCATAATATCCCTGTTGTACTTGTTACAGGCAGAATGCACGGCGCCGCAAAAATTGTTGCCGATAAACTTGATTTGAAAACACCTATAATTTCCTATCAGGGCGGTCTGATTAAAGACGGCGACAAAGTACTTTATGAAAAAATTATTGACACCGCAACCGCAAAAAAAATTATTAACTGGGGAAAATCCAATAATATCCACCTGCAGGTTTATATTAACGATAATCTCTATGTAGAACACGATAACGATACTATCAAACGCTACATTCTCCAGAGCGGTCTGCCATATATTACAGGGAGTTTTGATAATCTTGACCTCAACGGCGTAAACAAAATTCTTGCAATAGATTACAACGATTCGGAAAAAGTGTCACGCTGGGTAGAATATCTGCAACACGAATACCCCGACCTGTATATAGTAAAATCTACCCCCTACTTCTGCGAAATTTCCAACAAAGAAGCAACTAAAGCCTGCGCGCTGGAATATCTCAGAAACCACTGGGGGCTGAAAAAAGAAGAAATTATGACCATCGGCGACCAGAACAACGATATAGTACTCTTAAAAGCAGGCGGACTTGCAGTTGCCATGGGTAACGCAACTGATGAACTCAAAGCCTGCGCAGACTATGTCACTGACACAATTGATAACGATGGTTTTGTCAAAGCCGTCGAAAAATTTGTGCTCGTAAAAGCCACGGATTAACCGGTATAAAAAACTTTAATCCTCAATAATTTCTATTTCATTGCCGTCAGGGTCTTTTATAAATGCTATTTTTGAACCGGCTTCTCGCATATGAAACGGTTCGTATAAGTATTCATAACCCAATGAATGCAGTTTCTTCGTAAATTCATCCATAGACGGTACGCCAAAAGCGAAATGCCCGAATGCATTCCCCTGCTCATAACCGTTTTCCGGCGTTTCGAAATTTGCAGTCAATTCTATCTGGGTCTGTCCGTCAACATCACTCAAAAAATACAATGCCGCATCCTCAAGCATAATTGTGCGAACAAGATTCATGTCCAACAACTTTGTATAAAAATCCAAAGATTTTTCCAAATCTTTTACTCTTATCATCACATGTAAAAATCTCATATAATTCCTCTCCTTAATTTTGGATAAATTATAGCATACAAAAAGACAAATTTCAAAAACAGGAAATATTATTAATATTTTATCAAAAAGACATGCTAAAATACCCTGTGGGGTTCGTGTTGTTGTTGTTGTGTGTGTGGGGGGAGGGGGGTAAATGATATCTCTAAATAATTCTAGTAATCTCTAATTGGTTCATTTAATTTGTACTAAAAATTTCTTACCATAAAATAATGGACTTCAAGAAGACAGTTAATGAAAATATAAAAATCCTTAGAGAAAAGAATAATCTTTCACAGGAACAATTTGCTGAAATGGTAGGTCTTTCTACAAAAGGTGTTAGCAATATTGAACGTAACCTGTATCTACCTAAAGCCAAAACTATAGATAAAATCTGCGAAGTATTTAACATAACCCCTGATGTATTATGCAGACCGGCTGCGTTACCAAATAAAAACAAATTGGACATTATACATCACATTAATTCAATTCTCGGGACACTTGAAGTGGAAGAACTTGAACAAATCTTTAAAATTGCCAAAACTTTTGAGAAATAGAAATATTGCTCTGAGTCTGGAAAGACGCATAAATATTGTCTTTCCCTTACAGAGGTCTCTCTGACGGAGCGAGGGAAATATAGTCTATACAAAAGCCGCCATTTTAAAGATGCTTAAAACTCTTTGAATATTTAATACAGGCGACAATTTGAAAGTTGAGGAGTCCTATTGATGCAAACATGATGTTTGCCACCTCACCCCTACCCCCTCTCCTTAACAAGGAGAGGGGAAGAACGGTTTCTACAAAAGCCGCTATTTTAAAGATGCCCAAAACTTCTTGAACATCTATTACAGGCGACTGCTCCGAGGTTGAGGAGTAGTATTGATGCAAACACTTCGTTTGCTGGAGGAAGGTTCGGAAACGTAGTTTCTGACTACTCGTTTCATTTAGACGCGTTTTTCTCTTTCTCATGTGCTGTTTCTTTCTCTTTTACTCGCAATAAAAGAGAAAGAAATGAACATCAAAGAAGATTTTTTGTCGGATTAGTAAATCCGACCTACATTGCTGCCCCTATCGTTTGCCCCTCCCCAGATTTTGCACGAAAACAAGTTTTCGGCAAAAATCTTCCCCTCCCTCAAGGGGCGGGGAAAAACAGTTTACGCAAAAGCCGATATTTCAAAGATATTTAAAACTCCTTGAATATCTTCGAAAGGCGACTTTTTGAAAGTTGAGGAGTCATATTGATGCAAACTTATGTTTGCCACCTCACCTCTACCCCCTCTCCTTAACAAGGAGAGGGGAAGCACAGTTTAGACAAAAGCCGACATTTTAAAGATGTTTAAAACTCCTTGAATATCTAATACAGGCGACTGTTCCGACATTGAGGAGTAGTATTGATGCAAACTTATGTTTGCCACCTCACCCCTACCCCCTCTCCTTGTTAAGTAGAGGGGAAGAACGGTTTCTACAAAAGCCGCCATTTTAAAGATGTTTAAAACTCCTTGAATATTTAATACAGGCGACTGTTCCAATGTTGAGGAGTAGTATTGATGCAAACTTATGTTTGCTGTTTGCTAAGAGAATGCTTTGAATGAACGCTCCATGTTCTTATCCAGCACGCTCTTTATTGAATCGTACTCTGTCTGCAAGGCATTGTGTTCTGTGTCTAATTTCTTGATGTCATTGTCGTATTCTTTGTCTTTTGCCTGTATGTCGCGTAACGCCTGATTGTATTTTACTTCTGCTTTTGTGATTGCCAGTTCGTCTGTTACTTCAACGATATCTGAGGTTGATGACCAGCTTGTTGCCTGCCATGTTTTGTTTTCAAGCTCTGTTGTTGTGTCGTAATCTTCGTTGAACACAACTTTTTCAAGCGTAATCTCGCCGGATTCAAGTGCAAATTTTAACCATTCCGGACTGTTTATCAGTGTTTCATCAAACTCTACCCAGCTTTGCTCTTCTTCTTTTGTTTTTTCAAAGTATTTTTCGTTCAAATAGCTGTGGTCGTTAAAGTCAGGGTCAGTAGCGCTCTGCATAAATTCTTCGTCAAAAACTGCGCCATTCATGCGGTACCAGAGGTTTGTGTACCATTCTGCCTTGTCAGGGTCTGTGATTTCTATATCGGTAATTGTTTTCATCTGCGGGGGTTCATTCTCCCACTTTATAAGCTCGTCGTTATAACCTTTTTCATCAAAAACTTCTATTATTTCTTTTTTCGCCTGTTTCAAGTCGTGGTCAATTAGGTGGAAAAATTCCTGTACCAGAGCTTCTTCTTCTGGAGTATCAATATCGCCACCGTATGAATCACCGTCTGTATGTGTAAAATGAGCTTTCCATAATAAATCTACTGCCGCTTGATATACGCTTTTGCCAGCGTGGGGACATCCAGGTTCACTACAGCATTGTGCGTCATGAATTCCGGCTGCAACTGTAGGCATCGGGTGTCTGTCGTGTGACCAGTGCCAATCGCCGCCGCTTGTTACTTCAAATTTTTCTTTGGTACTTGTTTCGTGTATACCAGGCCCGAGCATACTTGCCAAAACGTGCATATAGCAGTTTTTACCCTGCTGTGAGAAAGAGTAACAGCTACTTGCTTCTCGCATAAAAGCTTCATAAAGCTCATTTGTTTCAGTATTTATCTCTTTCTCCGTAGTAAAATCTTCTTCTTTCGGTTTTCTGGTTTTCCAGTCTGCAAGCCAATCGGGGTCTACGACTTCTTTTTCCGTCATCTCAGCGCAATTATTTAACACTAAAAATTCATCACGGTTTTCAGCCTGTTGGAAAGTTGTTGCATCCCCGTGATTGACCATTACTTGTCCTGCACGATTTACAAGTCCGTACTGATTTTTTAGCGGCTGGTATTGCAGGATTATACTAGCCGTCAAGTCATAAAGTGTTTGTTCCCCGTTTGAATCATAATAAACGTACTGTAATTTTGTCGCATTCAAAGCTTCCATATACTCATCACTTGCCGCCTGCGTTTCGTTTGCAAGGCGAACTTTACTGTTCGCAACCATTTGCGAACGGAATTCGTTATTAGTTAATCTGGTGGTTATACTCAGGAGTCTTGCCTGAGATGCTGCCATTCCCATAGGATTAGCTGTTCCTTTCGTTAAAATCAGTACGTTAATTCATATATCGGCATTTTTGCTTGATTTATTTGATCTTTTTGGAAACTTGTAACAAATGTTTACATAAAAAATTCAACAAATCTGATGTTAAAATAATTTGTTTGTCTTAATATAAGAATACGGTTTATTTTTACTAAGGGGATATAAAAGAGATGAAAAAAAACAGAATAGGAATTGACGTAGGCGGAACAAACGTTAAGATTGCATTAGTAGATGACAGCGGAAAAATCATATATTCAAATTCAGTGCCCACACGTGCAGAAATGGGCTATGAATATACAGTAAACAATATTAAACAGGCAATATATGACCTGATGAAAGAAACCAAACTTACTGCAAAAGATATAGAGGGAATAGGATTTGGTTTTCCGGGGCAGGTTGACTACAAATCAGGCATAGTAAGATTAGCGCCGAATATTCCGGGCTGGGTAGAAGTTCCTATTGCCAAAATGATAGAAGATGAATTTCACATACCTACACGCGTTGATAATGACGTAAGATGTGCAGCTTTAGGCGAATTAAAATACGGAGCAGGAAAAGGCTGTGAAAATTTAATTTGTATAACAGTCGGCACAGGTATCGGTTCCGGATTAATTGTAAACGGCAAACTGGTCAGAGGCGCATCAAATGCTGCAGGGGAAATCGGACACATCAAATTACAAATCCATGACGGACCTATCTGCGGCTGCGGTGATACCGGATGTATGGAAGCATTCGCATCAGGACCGGCTATTGTAGCTATGGCGGAAGAATATATTCTAGGCGGTAAATCAACAAAATACAGAGAAATGGCTAACGGCGGCGACATAACACCGTTTATAGTAGCAGAAGCCGCGAAAGCCGGCGATCCTGTTGCAAGAAGAATTTTCTCAAGAATAGGTGAATATATCGGTATAGGTATGGCAAGTGTTGTTAACCTGCTTAACCCTGAAAAGATTATTATAGGCGGCGGGGTAGCTGATGCCGGAGATATTCTTCTTGAACCGTTAAAAGAAACATTAAAAAAACGTGCGATGAAAATTGCAGGCGAAACCGTAGAAGTAGTTCCGGCTCAACTGGGGAATACTGCCGGAGTTATCGGTGCAAGCCTTTTGATTGAAAGTTAGGTAAGATAATCAAACACCTTAGCCAAGCTGGCTTAACTTTTCCGTAATCCGGTTAAGCAACTCTTCATCATTAGTTTTTTTAGCGAAAGCCTGTGCTTTTTCAAACAAACCGCGGGCTTTATTCGGGCTGCTGTATTCAAGCATAATTTCGCCGGCACTCATGTAATTTTGTGCAACTTTTGACGGTGCATCGGCATCGGTATAATTTTGCACGGCACGTGAGTATAATTTTAAAGCTTCCTGCGGCTCTCCAAATCTGTCGTAGGCTTTTCCGGTACTTGATGCTATATAACCTTTTACTCTTGAATTATCTGTCTGCTCGGCAAGTCCGTCTGCTATTTCGTAATAGTCAAAAGCTTCCCGTTCATACATATCAGTATATATATTACCGATTTTGGTCATGGAAGTTGACTGTGCAACAAGATTTTCAGCTTCTCCGGCAAATGATACCGTTGCAAAGTAGTGGTCTAAAGCAGGTGTTATCTGGTTGACGTCATCATATATCTGCGCCATTGAATAGTGTGATTTTGTCTTAATATTATTGTCTTCTGTGCTTTTTGATGACATATTAAAGCTTTTTAAGGCCTGTGAGTAGTACTGATGTTCCTGATAGATTTTTCCTATTTCAAAGAAAATTTTTGACTGGGTTTCTGTATCCCCGATTTCATTTGCCCTGACCAGTGCCTGTTGAAAAGCTTCTATTGCTTTTTTAGGTTCGTTGGCATAGGCAAGCTTCTTTGATTTGAGGAATAACGATTTTAACTCTTTATCCTGTGGTATTAAAGATGATGTTTGTTCTTCTGTTTTCTGTGGTTGTGCAGCGGTATTTTCTTCTGTTGCAACTTTTGTTGCAGTAGATTCAGATTTAACCTTATTATCCTGCTCAAGAGAACCTTCCGGAAATTTTACCAGAAATTGCGGATTTACATCTTCTTCGTTATATTTAAAATCTATTTGCTGGAGAAAAAGAGCATCAACCCAATTTTCAACAACTTTTGATTTTTTATTCAAGGTTTCTGAAATATAATTATCAAGAATAGTTGATGCATTTTTAAGGTTGGATTTAACAAGTTTTGTATCAGGATGCGCACTTGTAACCTCATCCTGTACAAGAGAAATATATTTATCAACCTTGCTCTTTAATTCTTCCGGTGTTCCTATTGCAATAGCTGTGTTGTTAAAATCTTTTATAATTTGTGCAATATTAATATTTGAACTTCTGTTCAGGGCGTTTAAAGAGGCATTCGGAACAGCTTCATTTGCAGCTGCAGTATTTGTAGTTTGTGTTTGGACAGCTCCGGTATTGCCGGTTGTACGCTGCGGAATTGTTGTAAAAAATGAACGCTGCGGCTGATTTGAATAGACATTTGGGGGATATGATGATTGAATTTGTTGATACGCAGGGGTGTGAGAAGGTAATCTTTGTTCAATGTATTGAAGACCTTTACTTCTGCCATTCTGGGAAGCCTGTTCTTCCCGTTGGGCATTAGCGGATTTTTCCTCATCCTGTTTCTTTTTGACGAGGCTTCTTCCATCTTTGACGACATATGGACGTTGGTATACGTTATTAAAATTCAACCCCATTTTAAGTCTTTAATACCTTTCTATTCACCATAATTACTACTACGGCAACTTCTACTATATCCTAATTTTTGTGAACATTGCTCATACTTTCGTATGAAATCCACATTTTTTATTTAAGGTTTTTTTTTAAGAAGTCAACAGTGTTGCACCATGCATGTTACAGACATTTGTTACAAAATGTTAACTTGAAGATTTTGCCATTTGACAAGGGTTTTGGCCTATTTTTTACATGAAAACCCTCTTATTCATGCAATTTTGAGAGATAAAAATTTTTTATAAAAGCATAGGGGATAATTAAAGTAAATAATTTTCTTTTCACGGGGAAAATTGAAAGGGGAAAAAATGTCACTACAAGAATTACGATTTCAAATGGCTCTGAATGGCGGCAGTACAAATGGTGTAATTCCCAAACAACTTACACCGGAAGAACTTGCTGCAAAGAAAAAAGCACAAGAAGAACTTATGGAAAAACTCAAACTGGCATCAGATACATTGAGTAAAACAGACAATCTTCAACTTAACGGTAAAAAGAACAAACAAAACCGTAAAGTAAGGTTGAATGCTTTAACAGAGTATTTCAAAAACGGCGGATTTGGTTTGACAGAAAAAGAAGCAAAAGAATTTGCAGAATTTGCTCTAAAAGATGAACAGGCGGAACAACGTGTTGAACATACCCGCTTGTATTTTGATAAAGACAAATATAATGCAAATAAAAAACAGGACAAACAAGAAGGCTTTGAAGCAGAATACATAAAAAATAAAACCGTAAGAAAAGCAATCCTAGCAAGACCGGAATTATTCTTTGAACAAAATCCGGACGGTTCATTCAAACTTGATGAAAAAGGTCAAATGATATTCTCTCAAGCAAAATATAATAATACATTGCTTGAACATACAGGTGACTATAGAATGGAACTCAGTGAAAGAGCAAACCTTGCATCTGAAATGGATGTCAAAAAACGTCACGCTAAAAAGATGGCAAAATACGGAAACTTTGATTATGAAAAAGACAGAACATGGTTATACAGAGCAGCTGGCATTCTTGCAGGAACAGGATTAGGAATTCTGACAGGCGGAATTCTCGGTAAATATTCACATACAAATATTGATATATCTCACCTGTCTCAAGCTATAGATGCAGAAAACGGAGAATTGCTTGCTGAAAAATTAAAAGAAGTCAATATCTCTAAATCAAAATTAAAACCATACGCAGCAGTAGGCGGATTAAGCGCATTACTTCCATCAATAGGTTTATCAATGTTCATAAAAGACAGGGGTAAATCAAGCATAATGCAAACAACTGCAGAAAACATTGTTCAAAACGGTGTAGCATCAGTTAAAGGCGAAGATAACAAGAAAATGGTTTCAGGTATCTTAGAATTAATGGATGCCGCAGGATTAAAATATGAACAAAAAGTCAGATTGATAGAATTGACTCAGGGTATAGCATCAGGAGAACATACAACAGAACGTGAACTTGCGGTACTCGGTAAAGAAATGAAAGCAATACTGACACTTCCTGAAGACGAAGGAGATGAAGGTGAAGAAACAGTTGTTACTCCAACACCAACACCAACTCCAACTCCAACACCTACTCCAACTCCGACACCGGAGCCAACTGTCGAATACGGTGCAAAAATTACACCTAGAACAATTACTGAAACAAAAGAAGAAGATATATTCCAATATCACCACACTGCAGGTGAATACTGGTCAGGTATCGCAAAAGAAATGTACGGCGTTGATGATGCAACTGCATACAAACTTGGTAAAGAATTGAAAAAACGTCACGGTTTTGCACCATCATCAGCAGATATGCCGAAGATTGTCAACATACCGAAAGAACTTCTTGGTCATAAAAGAAAATATGATAATGAAGATGATGTAAAACGTATCAGAAGTACAGAGGCAAGCAGCGGCAGACAAAGAGCAACAAGTTCTTTCCAACCGAAAAAGACGACCGAAACATCAACGGTATATGATGGTTCAGTTTCTAGAACAACAAATCCTGGTAAAGACAATGCACAAACTGAATCAAAACAAGTCAAGACAGGTATGGAAGAACAAGAAGCTAAAACATGGTACGAAACAGCTTGGCAAACAATTAAAGAAGCGCCTGAAAAAATCGCAAAACTCTTTGAGTAATGTAATCTCCCCAAATATAAAACCAGAAGCTCCCGCTCATGCGGGGGCTTTTGCATTATACAATTTTAACACCGAACGGAATACTTTTGAGATTATTTTGTATCCAAAAACCGTCAGAGGGTGTGAATTCTCCGCCAATTAAAAAGTATGTGGAGCCTGAACCTGACATAACAGAGTCCGGATATCGATTTTTAATAGTTTGAAGTTCTTTATAATCATCGATTACAGCCCATTCAAGGTCGTTTAAAAAATCTTCACGGGATTGAATAATCCCCCCGCCTTGCTGCCCGTTCAAGAGCGGAGGATTATTCTCTTTATAAGCCCCTTGATAGAGGGTAGAATTTTCTGATTTCGGGGAAAGGTTAAATATTACCTGCTCCAGATATTCAAGAACTCCGTCTATATTTTCAAATATATCATTATTCCAGAGCCTTACTACTGTAAACCCCTGTGATTGCAAAAATTCATCCCGTTTATTATCGTGTTTGATATTGTTAATTTCATTATGCTGACCGCCGTCGAGTTCTATAATCAGTTTTTTTTCAAAGCAGACAAAGTCCGCAATATAATTTCCTATAGGCTGCTGGCGTCTGAATTTTAGATTATGGAACTGTTTTTTCTGCAAGTGAAGCCACAAGGTATTCTCTGCGTCCGTCATCGCCTGACATAGCTGTTTAGCATAAATTTGAATGGCTTTTGGGTAGGCATGAGTATATATAAGCCCCCCACCTAACCTCCCCCTCAAGGGGGGAGGAATATTATCTTTACCCTCCCCTTGAGGGAGGGTCGAAATCTCTGATTTCGGGGAGGGGCTTATTTTTTTCTCTGCGAATTTTGTGTAAGCTTCTTTTGCACTTATGCCCAAATTTTCAGGTTTAATCAGAGAGACTGAAAATTCTTCAAACGGCAATGGTTCCAATATCTCGCCTCTGCCGGAAGTTTTTTGTCTGCCGCCCTCAAGGCATAGGTTCAAATCAGAACCGAGTGAAGCGCACAACCCGTGTAAGTCTTTGCGGCTCAACGGACTGTCAAAAATTTCATTTAATCCGAATAGTGTTCCCGCAGCATCCGTGCTGCCTCCTGCAAGACCTGCCGCCACAGGAATATTTTTTTCTATAAATATTTCAATCTCGGCACTGAAACCAACGCGTTCCAAAAATAGTAATGCTGCTTTATGCACAAGATTTTTTTCGTTATAGGGTATCTCACCACTTGTTCCGGAAAGTTTTATTTCCGTACGGTCGGATTTGTCAGCAGAAATAGTAAGGTAATCGTATAAACTTATTGTCTGCATGACACTGTCTATATTATGGAAACCGTCTTCTCTCCTGTTTAAAATCTTCAGGGTCAGATTAATTTTAGCCGGACACTGTACCTTAATTTTTACCACTTTTTAATTCCTCTGAAAGTTTAGCAAGCATTTCTATTGAAAGTTTTTCCCCGCGGGTATTTTCATCCAGCCCCAGATTTTCCATGGCATTTTTGATATTTTCCTTAGAAAAACCGCCGCTCAAAAGACAATTTTTTATATTTTTTCTCCGCTGTGAAAAAGCTGCTTTGACAGTTCGTCTGAAATGAGAATAATCTGTTAATTCAACACGCGGCTTATCTTTTATCACAAGTTTTACAAGTGCCGAATTGACTTTTGGCGCAGGATAAAAAGAACGTCTTCCAACATGCCGGAAGATTTCCACATCAGCCCAAAATTGCGAAAGTATTGTTAAAAGTCCGTACTGTTTTGACGGTGAATTTTCATCCGCGGCCATCCGTCTTGCAACTTCTTCCTGAACCATAAGGATAATTTCTGTAATCTTTTTGCGGTTTTTGTTGTCTAAATCATCTACTTCGCCAAGCAGGTGAGCTATAATAGGACTTGTAATATAGTAAGGAATGTTTGCAACAACTTTTACTTTTCCCTCACAGAGAGAAGAAATATCCGTTTTCAAAATATCGTTATGAATTATTGTTAAATTAGGAGCGTCAAGTTTTTGGAGTTCTTTAACAGCCTCCTCATCAAGTTCAATAGCAATAACCTGTTTTGCATGTTTCACAAGCTGTTCTGTTACAAAACCAACCCCCGGTCCGATTTCTACAATGGTATCGTCAGGTTTGATATCAGCTTTATCTATAATTGCTTTTATCGCCTCTCCGTCAATAAGAAAGTTTTGCCCGAGACGTTTTTTTGTTCTGAAAAATTTTGCACGTTCGAAGTAGTTAACCATGGTAAATATAATAACACAGACAGGTAAATGTTTGAAAAACTATTTTCTGCTAACTTTAATGATGTTATAATGAAAACCACAAGGGGGCATCGTGTACAATATAAAAACTAAGGAAAAACTTGATATCGCACAAATCAGAGAAATTTTTACTTCAGGTTTTAAACCTGTTGAAACCCATAAGATAGGTATTGAATACGAACGGCTTCCTGTTTTTAACGATACATACAGAGCTGTACCATACGAAGATGGCGTTTGTAATGTTTTAAGAACCATAGCCAGAGATGACAACTGGGATTATATAACAGATGACTTCAATATTATAGGTTTGAAACAAAATCATGATACCGTTACACTGGAACCGGGCTGCCAGTTTGAAATGAGTTTAGAGCCTGAATTTACGATAAAAAAACTTGAAGAGAAAATTAACGCCTTTAATAAAAAAATCGCTCCGATACTTGAAAGAAACAATATGAAACTTCTTGAATACGGTGTTTCTCCTGTTTCTACACACAAATCAATTTCTCTTATCCCTAAAAAACGTTACCACATTATGGCAAGATATTTATGGGGAATTTTATCGGATGTAATGATGAGAGAAACCGCAGGAATTCAATGCTGTATAGATTTTGAATCAGAAGAAGATTTAATGAAAAAATTTGAAACCGCATCAAAACTCTCACCGTTTATAACCGCAATGTTTGCCAATTCTCCTATACGAGGAGGCGTCTACACCGGATATAAATCATTCCGTGCACTCAGCTGGCTTAATACGGACAATGACAGATGCGGATTTGCAGGGAATTTGAAAAAAGAATTCTCTATTGATGATTATATAAACAGTGTTCTTGATTCTCCGATGATTTTTATAACCAGAGAAAATCTCCCTATACAAATTAACGGAAGAATAACTTTCAGAGATTTTATGAATAAAGGTTTTGAGGGATTTGAAGCTGCAATAGAAGATTTTGAACTCCATGCTAATCTTTATTTCCCTGAAGTTCGTTTGAGAAATTTCATAGAAATCCGTAACCACGATTGCGTTGGTAAAGGTTTGCAATATTCATTACTCGCAATATACAAGGGTATATTATATGACAAATATGCTATTTCAGAGTTTGATGAATTAATGCAGGATTTCAGTGTAAGAGATATCACAGAGCTCCGCTATAATGTACCGAAAAGCGCCATGCAGTCAAAAATAGGTAAATATATGGTTTCCGAAATTGCGCCAAAAATTCTGGAGATTGCAGAAAAAGCTCTTATTGGCGGAGGTTATCACGAAGATTATTATCTCGACCCTGTTAAAGAATATGTAGAAAAAGGGATTTGCCCTGCAGATGTTATTATACGCAGCTGGCATTCTGTCTGGGATAAAGATATCAACCGTTTAATAAAATTTTTGACAGAATAATATTCTATCTTTGAATTAAACCGGCAGAAAATTATTCATCTGCCGGTTAATAATATACGACTTTTAAAGCCGGAAGCCGGTACTATAAAAATCTTTATAAAAAGTTGAAAATCTGCACCGATTTAGATAAAATAGTAAAAAAAGAGGGGTTTCGTATGTCCGGTATGCAAAAACGTATTTTAATAGTCGATGATGATGACGAAATCAGAGAATTATTAGAGTTTGATGTTGCCCAGAGCGGTTATTTTGTTGATACTGCAAAAGATGGTATGGAGGGACTTCATAAGGCATTAAACAATACTTATGATTTAATTTTGCTTGATGTGATGATGCCAAAGATGAACGGTTTTGATGTCTGCAAAAATATCCGTCAGGCTAAACTTGCTATTCCTATTCTGATGCTTACTGCAAAAGGTACTATCGACGATAAAACAGAGGGGTTTGACTGCGGAGCTGATGATTATCTGGTAAAACCGTTTGATATTCAGGAAGTTTTGCTCAGAATACGCGTACTATTACGCCGTAATCAGGTTGAAGATAAAACGTCACTTTCTGATGAAATTCTTCATGCCGGAGACATAGAAATTTTTCCTGAAACCCTTGAATGCGTTATTGTTAATAAAAAAGTTAAGCTTACACCGACAGAATTTGAAATTCTCTATTGTCTGATGCAGCATTTTAACAATCCGGTCACACTGGCAACATTGCTGGATGAAGTCTGGGGATATGACAGTAATGAAGATGTTCGGATGCTTCGCGTTCACGTCGGGGGATTGCGTAACAAAATAGAACCGAACGCTAAAGAGCCAAAATATCTTCATACGGTTACTAATGTAGGGTATAAACTTACCCCGTTTGCAGAGGAATAAGAAAAGCAGGTTAAGTGGCAGGATTTTTTAAATTTAAACGTCTCAAAATTGTAGAACAAATCGGTATCGTCTTATTTTTTGCCGTCCTCATTCCGATGACAATAAGCGGGTTTATTATAAACAATATCAACCAGCAGTCAGTACGTTCACAGTTACGTGAATCTGCAGTGCTTATTGCCAATATGGTATCTGATGAAATTGACTTTTTTACAGGCTCTGTCCACCAGATTCTTGAACAGGTTGCCTCTACACTAAACTACTTTCCGACAAAAGAAGCTAAAGAAAAATACCTGAATAAAATAATAAAAGAACTGGATTATTGTGAAAAATTGGAAATAGTTAAATACCAGTCAGAGCTTGATGCAATCCACGAACGTAACCGAAAAGATAAAAAAGCAACAGTTTATGTACAGCTGGAAAATAATGATTTTCTTGTTGCAACTTATACAATAGAAGCCTTAAACGGAGTTTTATTCCGTTCTTTACAGGATGATAAACGTCAAATATATGTTTTGATGGATGACGGCAGATTGATTGCTTCCCACAATTATACAGACAAAGTGTTCGGCGAAACAATGAGTCTTTTGCCAAAGTATTCTGTTCTTGATACACCTGTAATTTTCGGAGATATAAAAAACCAGCCGATAGTGTATGTTAAAAAAGCCGACCCGAAAATTACCATCATTGTTAACACGACAGAAAAAGTTACACGACGCGCAATTACCGATAACAGAGCCAAAATCATCCTGTCCGTTTTGATGGCAACTTTTGCTATTATGTTTGTGACAGCACTTTATACGTATTATCTGTATATCAATATAAGACAGTTATTTAAAGGTATAATAGCAATTTCAAAAGGGAATTATGAGCGCCAGATAAGACTTTTGACAACTGTTTTTACACCGCATGAAATAGTCTTTCTTGCCTTTGAATTTAATCGTATGGCAAGCGAAATTCATAAATCTTACCTCCAGCTTAAAAAGAATAACAAAGAATTGAAACAGCTTAACGAATTCCGCTCAAACCTCATTGATACTGTAAGCCATGAACTCAGGACACCTCTGACAAGTATTCAAGGTTATACCACAAGACTTCTGCGTCAGGATATTAAAATCGATGAAGAAACCCGCCTGAAATCCTTACGGATTATTAAAGAACAGTCAGAAAGACTTAAACGTATGATAGAAGATTTGCTTACAATTCCTGATATAGACGGTATGCGACTGAGGACTGTTATGGAACCTGTATGGCTGCCTGAAGTCCTGGAAGCTGCTAATAACCTCTTAAAAAATAAAGAAGCTAAAGAAATAATAATAAATATCAGTGAAGATTTTCCGTTTATACTGGGAGATAAAGGCCGACTTGAACAGGTTTTTGTTAATCTGCTGGAAAACGCCGTCAAGTATGCATCACCGGATACTAAAATCGTTGTTGATACGGAATTTGACGATAAAAAGGCTTATATTCAAGTAAAAAACGATTGTCCTGTAATTCCGAAACATAAACTGAACAAGTTATTTGAAAAATTCATAAGACTTGACGATAATACTACCCGTACAACCCGCGGTACCGGATTAGGACTATTTATCGTAAAAGGACTTGTTGAGGCAATGAACGGCAAAATAAGCCTTTCCTCAACAAAAGAATGCGGATTTTGTGTCAGTCTTGAATTTAATCTGACAAACGTGGAAAAAGTTGAAACTGATGATGGAAAGAGCAATAGAGTTAGCTAAAAACATTAATACGGAAATTCCGGTCGCTGCTGTAATTGTAAAAAACGGCGGTATTATATCCTGCGCAGTCAACAGCAAAGAAAAAGATTCCGATGTAACAGCCCATGCAGAAATTCTGGCAATACGCGAAGCTGAAAAAAAATTGGGGAACTGGCGGCTTGAAGATTGCGAAATGTACGTTACACTGGAACCCTGTCCGATGTGTGCATGGGCGATTATCCAGTCAAGATTGAAAGCTGTATATTTCGGGTCGTATGATTTACAATATGGCGCACTCGGTTCTAAAATCGACCTTAGAAAGTTATGTAATTCAAAACTAAAGGTATATGGTGGCATTATGGAAGAAAAATGTGATATAATACTTAAAAGATTTTTTCAGGAGATGCGATGATTACAAAAGAGAAGATTGACGAGCTTGTAAAAAAATATGAAACACCGGAATTTATCTGGGCAGATCCTGTCAGCTTACCGCACAGGTTTCATGATAAAAAAGACATAGAAATCGCAGGATTTATCTCTTCTCTTATTGCATACGGCAGCCGGAAAGTTTTTATAAAAAAATTAGATGAACTTTTTAATATGGCACAAAATGAGCCCTACAATTTTATAACTAATTTTGAACCCGAAATCATCGGCAATTTTAACTATCGTTTCGGAAAAACAGAAGACTTTGCTGAAATTTTTTCAATAATGAAAGAATTATATAATAAAGACGGCGGTCTGGAAGAGCTTTTTAAATACGGCTATAAATCCGGCAATATGTTTAAAACAGTGACAGATTACTTTTATTCAAGAGCCGGTGCAAAAGCCGGTCAGGGATTTTATTTTATGATACCAAACCCTGAAAAAGGCGGTGCAATGAAACGTATGTGTATGTTTTTACGCTGGATGGTCAGAAAGCCGCCAGTAGACTTCGGTATATGGGATTTTATGCCTGCATCGGAATTGTTAATCCCTCTTGATGTCCATGTTGCAAGGATTTCAAGAGAAATGGGGCTTTTGACAAGAACTGCAAACGATTATAAAGCCGTGCAGGAATTAACTGAAAAGCTCAGACAGCTGGATGCAGATGATCCTGTAAAATATGACTTTGCCATGTTTGGCTATGGTGTTTCTAATAAATAAAGAGGTAATATGGATAAAAAAGCAAAAATAATATTTGGAATTATAATTTGTATAACAATGCTTGCCTGGGTATGGATAACATATTTTATTGAACAAACAACCTGGAAGCCAGATAATGACTATATGAATGCATTATCTGAATATAATTATGAAATTGCACGGGTTAACTCGGATGGATTGTATGAAAAAAATATAGAAGCATATAGAAAAGCCTATTATGACAGAGCAAACTTTTTATATAAAAATACAAGATGCCAGAATGCAATAAACGATTACAGTGTAGCTCTGGAAGACTGCAGCTGGGAAGTTTACGATGGAGTTTGTGCAAATTCTCCGGGATTTATAAAACGCGGTAATTGTTATTTTAAAGCATTTAAATTCAAATTATTCTTCAAAGATTACGCCAAATTCATTTCTATGCATGTAATAAGAACTATCGCGTTATTCTGTACGGTAATAGTTGAATTTTGTAAAAAATTCCTGCTAATAGTTGCACCAATATTTTTAGTGGCAATAACATTCTGCTATGTACGATATAAAAATAAATATAACCCGTGGGTTAGAAAAAAGCCGGAAGAAGAGAATCCAGAAGAAAAAGAAAACGAGCAGCAATAATAATGTTTTCTCCAAAAGCCGGCACTTCAATGATATTTAAAACTTCTTGAATATTTAATACAGGCGACTTTTCAAAAGTTGAAGAGTAGTAATGATGCAAACGTTTCGTTTGCCACCTCTCCCCTACCCCCTCTCCTTGTTAAGTAGAGGGGAAGAACGGTTTCGACAAAAGCCGGCATTTCAAAGATGTTTAAAACTCCTTGAATATTTAATACAGGCGACTTTTCAAAAGTTGAAGAGTAGTAATGATGCAAACGTTTCGTTTGCCACCTCTCC
>CALUTF010000016.1 GCA_944323595.1 Candidatus Gastranaerophilales bacterium
TTATCTTGCGAGGATATGTTTATGTCAAACACGGTTTTTACTACACTGCCCAAATTAAGCAATAATAGCCTTTTCTCCGAGGGGGGGGGGGCAAATTGAATTCTAGAACCCTCTTAGCTGCTTTATTAATCGGGGCTACTCCGGTCTACGCCGATGATTTTTCTATCCCCGATTTTTATGATAACTCTGCTTACTGTTTAACCAGAGTTGATCAAGCTGGGGACAACACCATTACTAAATTTGAGTACAATACTGCGACTCAAACCTTTGAGCCTGTTTTCTACAGGGTTGATTTAAAGCAGACTGAATTTGGCGAGGGCTCGTTAAGTCAGGAATTTCAAATCCCGATTTTACATGGTAATGGTAATGTTAATATCAAGTTTAACTACGATGACGCCACTACCGGCAACTATGAACACATTTATAAGGATATAACAAAAGACCTCGGCATAGTGACAAACGCTGATATTCCGGAAGATCGGGAAATTATTAAAATAGGAGGCGTTGTCGAGATTGAATCTGACATCGTAGAAAATGCTATTTTTCAAAACAATACAATAACAGGAGGCTCCAGAGTCAGTGGAGAAAACTCAACAGATTTAGCCGTAAGCGTTAGTTTCAAAGGCGGTGCCCTATACAACGACAAGAATTTAAACAAAATTGAAGCTGATTTTATAGGTAATGCAAACGAAGCAAAAAAATTAAGCGGCATATATGTTGGCGTTACATCTAATGGCGGCGCAATATATAACGACACGAACGGCTCTATTGGTGAAATTAACGGAAATTTTATTAACAACACCACTATTGATTCCGGAGATGCCATATATAATGCAGGAACAATTAATAATATAAACGGCATTTTCTATAACAATGGAAGCTCCAATAACGGAGAAATAGGCGACATATCCGCAATTTTTCTTAATAATGCCGGTCTGGCTAACTCTGGAACAATTGAATCTGTTCAAAGCACTTTTATTGGCAGTTCTTACGCTGGACTAAGGAACCATTCTGATGGACGTATCGTTAATATAAACAGTGATTTTATAGGCAATGACACAGGTATTTCTAATAATGGATACATTGGCACAATCACAGGCAATTTTGTTGGACAAGACACGGGGATAAGTAATGGTAGCGGAACAACTATTGAAAAAATCAAAGCAAACTTCATAGGTTCACAAGATTATGCTATCTACAATGGATATTCTTTTGGTACAAACATAGGCTCAATTGAAAGTAATTTTGTTGATAATGATGTTGCAATTTATAGTAATGCGGCAGAAGCTAGTTCAGGATATGTCAATATTGATAATATCTCCAGTAATTTCATAAACAATACAACTGCTATACACAATACCGACACAACAAATATTTCACAGATATCTAATTCACTCTTTTTAGAAAATTCCGGCGGCGGGGCTATTGTAAATACTTATACTACATATAGAGGAGGTCTTATAGGGGATTATAGCACAATAGATAAGATTATTAACTCAAACTTTTATAATAATTCAAGGATTTCAAGTGATGATGATATTTCGGGCGGAGCTATTTACAACACAAGTAATCTTGGAGAAATAATAAACTCTTCATTCTACAATAACTACGCTAAATCAGAAAACGGAACCGCAAAAGGCGGAGCTATTTATACAACAGGTTTGCATATTGAGACAATAGATTATAACAATCATTATAGACCGGCTTCTTTAGTTATTTCTGCAAAAGACGGCGGCTCCAGTGTATTTTCAGGCAACTATACCGAATCCAATGGCGTACAAACTCCTAACGCTATATATTTAGGTGCCGGTCCTGAACAGGAATTTGAAGATGTGATTGCATATATTGATACGCAATCTGTTGTAACACAAGATATCACCACCAAAGCGATACCAACTCTTATTCTTGATGCATCCACAAATGGTGTTATACAATTTGATGATCAAATTGACGGCACGATTGAAAACACTGAAACAATTACTACCACAGGAGACTTAACTGTTAGTCAATACTACATTGATGACTATGGTTCAACCGTTGAAGAATTTATTGAATCTGCAAAAACTAACCAGCCTTACTGGTATGATGAAAATATGACCGATGAAGAAATTCTTCAAACTGCCTACGATAGAAATTGGTTAGTTGCAACAAATGAACAGTCATCAACGGAAATAAGCAACGACGCATATTATCTTCAAATCACAGGTGATGAAACAGGTAAAGTTATTTTAAACAACGACGTAACTGCACACACCTTTGACGACGAGGGAAATGTTACCGCGCAAGCTCCAGTTAACATTAGCCTTGAAAATACTAATTTGTATTTAGGCGCCCGCGACGATATCTTTGACGGCAACAATCTGAACCTGAAAAGCGGTTTTATGTCTATGGTTAATGACTCCGCAGGCATCTCTGCGCTCAATAATCTTACCGTATCAGGCGATGTTAATTTCGCGGCTGATGTTGATTTAGCTAACAAAGAAATGGATAGATTTACTGCTGCTGAATACGGTGAACATACAGGAAACATCAACGTTGTCGGCATGAACCTCTTATCCGACGCTGTTCAGGGTGAATCTGTCACCGCTGTCTATTTCGCTGAACCTGACCTAAAAAATAACGTTGTTAACGCTATCTCAGGTGGCACAGGGGATCTTCCCGACAGCTTCCAAACAACTGCTTACACACCTATATACAAATACAATGTTATCTACGACAAAGACAATCAATACGACGGTAAAGGCGACGGCGGTTACTTCGTTTTTGCCAAAGGTGACATTATTCTGCCTGACGAGCCCGATGAACCGGATGAACCTAATTTACCTATTCCGCCTACAGGTGGCGGAACCACAGGCAACCCGTCTGATGCGTTCAACCCTGCTGTTCTGGCAACTCCTGTCGGTAATCTTGCTGCAGGGCAAGCTGCTATGAACGAAGCGTTCAAATACGTCTTCGAACACGCTGATGCATTTACTCAATTACCATCTATGGAGCGTTACGCTAAAATCAATGCTAACAAATATGCATTAAGTACTGACTTCAACGAAAACTTACCGTCATACGCTGAACAGCTTCATAACAATGCTGTCTGGTTCAGACCGTATACCACTTTTGAAACCATGAACATTAAAAACGGACCTAAAGTTGACGCCATCACTTATGGTTCTCTTGTTGGCTTCGACGGCGACTTCAAAGAAATGAAAAATGGCTGGAGCAGAATCTTCACTGGTTATGCAGGTTATATGGGTTCCAGTTTAAATTATAGCGGCGTCGATACTACTATGAACGGAGGTTTGTTAGGCTTCACCGAAACTTTCTACAAAGGTAACTTCTGGACTGCTATCACTGCATCCGCAGGTGCTTCTGTTGGTGAATCACATACTATGTACGGTAAAGAAGATTATACTTCTCTTCTTGCTGGTGTCGGGTCTAAAACAGGGTATAACTTCGAGTTCAAAGACGGTAAGTTCATTATCCAGCCGATTATGTTCTTGTCTTATACCTTTGTTAACACCTTTGATTATAAAAATGCGGCTGGAGTTAGCATAGAAAGTGACCCGTTACACACTATTCAATTAAACCCTAGTGTTAGGTTCATTGCGAACCTCAAGGGCGGTTGGCAGCCATACGCTTCTGTTGGTATGGTCTGGAACTTAATGAATGAATCTAAAGTTACTGCTAATAACGTTAAGCTTCCTGAAATGAGCGTTAAACCTTATGTAGAATATGGTGTTGGTGTTCAACGTAACTGGGCTGACAAGTTCACTGCTTTCTTGCAAGCTATGATTCGTAATGGAGGAAGAAACGGTGTTGCTCTCACAGGCGGCTTCCGCTTCATGCTCGGCTCTGAACCTAAAAACTCCGACAAACCTAAGGTTAAAAAAGAGATTAAATCTCTTTAGCAAACATGATGTTTGCATCAATAAGACTCTTCAACTTTCAAATTGGCGCCTTTTGAAGATATTCAAGAAATTTTAAATATTTTTACAATGGAGGCTTGTGCATAGACTGTGTTTCCATCCCAGCTAGGACGAGGACTAGGGCGGGGGAATATAGAATGAGTGAATATGTCCGATAATTAATCAGTCGTTGTAAAATTCCCGCAGAGCCTGATTTTATATATGAACTTATTCACTTTGCACTCTAATTTAATCTGCAATTGATTTCAAAGTGGTATCTATTCAGAAACAGAATTTAAGTTTTTAACAAAATCCGCAATTTTATATGCTTCAATTGTTCCGACTTTTATTTTGAAATCTAATCCGGCTTTTTGAAATTCTTCTTCCAGTTCTTCTTTCATGTGAGAAAGCAAGCCGGGGATAATTATTTCTCTTGTTTTTACCCTGTTTTGTAAATCAAATTTTTTCAATGTATTAGCAACCATTTTGGACGTAAATTTTTCTGCGGACCAAGCTGTAAGTACACTCATTCCGTCTGCAGGGGTTACCACAAGATAAGACGGAACATTCAGGCTTTCAAGTTCATTTGCTACCGCATAAAATGTCAATGCAAAATTTGTTGTCATAAATATTATTGAATTTTCATCAGGATTATTGAATTCATATACCTTTGCCTCAACCTGTAAAGGTTTCTGCGGATCTGTAAATATGTTCTGGCGAAGCGTCATCAATGTCGCCATCAGAGTTTCATCAAAATCTTCAAATAAAAGCATATTTGCATATTTGCAGATATAAAAGCTTGCCTTTGCACAAAGCTCGTTCATATCGTCTTGATGTTCAAAGTATACATATACCGGATTTGCAAAATTTTCATCATGTTCTTTTATTGCACAGTGTCTGGCAAAAATCAGACGTAAAATAGTTTCCTGAAATGTCGGTGCGTTCGCTTTTATCAACGGAAGCTTTTTGAGTTCCTCCATTGTAATTAAATTTTTATATGCCGAAACCTTGTGCATAATTTCATTGTCTGCATTTTTCAGCACTATGAAATCTACTTTTAATTTCTCATCAATTCTTGTTATTTCAAAACTTTCAATACGCTGCAATTTTTCATACCAGCCTGTTTGTGTCGTATCAATTACAATACCGATAGCGGTTCTGTTTACAAATGTTTTTTCGTGCCGGTATAATACATTTTCGCCGCCCACTTTGACTCCGCAAATTTCTACTGTTTTTTGCGGTTCTTTAAGATGGAGCGCAAATTTTTCTTTTAATTCTTCTGATGCATATGGGCAGTTTGTTATATCAATTTGTTTTTTTGCAAGTTTCAGTGCAAATGCCATACAGGTTGCACAGCCGCAAGCTTTGCAATTTGTATGTTCTGCTTTTTTAGAACCGGGAAGATATTTAAATATTTGCAATCCTGATAATTCTGTCATACAAAAGCCCTCATCGTTGCCAGTGTTTCAGGATGTTTAATTACAACTATGTTTGCTCCGCTCGCAAAGACTGCACTTGCAGAGGCAATTTCTATCATAACTGCAGCTTTTTCATTTTCTTTTGCTTCTTTTGTTTTTAAAGACTCTTCGCAAACAAAACTGATAACTGGCATATTCAGATAATTATCCCCGTTTAGCCCCTCAAGTTTTATTTTTTCCATAATACTGTAGCCGTATTCAAGCCCGTATCCAAGCCCGCCTATATCAGTATCTATGAAAATTTTTTCAGGAGAAAGACCTAAGTCAATTGATAAAATATTTAATTCCTTACACAGATTAATATCTATTGGTGAACGTAAAACAATACTGTGTTTTCCTTTTATAACCTCTGGTACTATTGTTTTATACGTATTTTCATTAGCAGATGCGATTATACATGGCTGTTTTAATTCTTTTATAAGTGCCGGCAGGAGAATTTTATCAATTGCATCATTGTTTGTACCTCTTACCATAAGCGGTTTTGTAATAAGAGGAATGAGTTCTTTAAGCATTACAGCAGCATCTGCAACTTCTTTATCCGAGTCTATATTAAACCTCAAGCCCAAAATATCGCAATCAGTATTTTGGGCAAGGTTTATAAGTTCTTTTCTATCATTAGTCTTGTAGTAATCCTGCACGATTTGAAAACTGTTTTCCGGTTTAAAAATATCCAGTTCCAGCGCCAGAAGTTTTTGGTTATGCTCTTTCACTCTTTACTTTATCCATTATTGCTTCAAATTCTTTTTCGTCCAGAGTTTCTTTTTCAAGAAGTTCTTTTGAGAGAGCTTCCAGCATATCGCGGTTATTTTGAAGAAGTTCTTTTGTCATCTCATATCTGCCGTCGATAATTTTTTTGATTTCAGTATCAATTTCATAAGCTACCTGTTCAGAGTAATCTCTCTGATGACCGAAATCTCTTCCCATAAAAATATGTTCCTGATTTTTTCCGTAAGTCATATTGCCGAGTTTTTCAGACATACCCCAGGCGGTAACCATTTTTCTTGCAATGTTAGTTACGTTTGTAAGGTCTTGTGAAGCGCCCGTACTTACTTTATCAGGTCCGTAAACAATTTCTTCCGCTGCACGTCCGCCGAGTGAGACGGCAATTTCTGCCAGAAGTTTTGCTTTGCTGGTGTGGACTTTTTCGTCTTTTGGTCTTGTCCAAGTTATACCAAGTGCGTAGCCTCTAGGGATAATTGATACTTTATGAAGTTCGTTTGAATCTTTCAAAAGTTTTGCAACAAGCGCGTGACCTACTTCGTGATAAGAAGTAATTTCTTTATCCTCATCAGTCATTACTTTGCTTTTCTTTTCAATACCTGCAATTACACGGTCAATTGAAGCATCTATATCTTCCATTTCAATTTGCGGTTTGTTATTTCTTGCAGCGAGAAGTGCAGCTTCGTTCAAAAGATTCTGTAAGTCTGCTCCGGTAAAGCCCGGTGTGCGTTTTGCAAGAACTTTTAAATCCACTTCGTCAGATATTTTTTTGTTTTTAGCGTGGACTTTCAGAATTTCTTCTCTGCCTTTAACGTCAGGTGCGTTAATATAAATCTGTCTGTCAAAACGTCCGGGTCTTAAAAGCGCGTTATCCAGAATATCAGGTCTGTTTGTTGCGGCTATTACGATTATATTTGTATTTTCGTCAAAACCATCCATTTCAACAAGTAACTGGTTAAGGGTTTGTTCGCGCTCATCGTGTCCGCCGCCCATACCGGCACCGCGCTGACGTCCTACAGCATCAATTTCATCAATAAATATAATACATGGTTGATGTTTTTTAGCTTGATCAAACAAATCTCTTACACGGCTTGCTCCGACACCGACAAACATTTCAACGAAATCAGAACCGCTTATTGAGAAAAACGGAACACCTGCTTCTCCGGCAACGGCTTTTGCCATCAAAGTTTTACCTGTCCCCGGAGGTCCGACTAGAAGAACTCCTTTTGGAATTCTCGCACCGAGTTTAATATATTTATCACCGTTTTTGAGAAAATCGACTATTTCTTCAAGTTCTTGTTTTTCTTCATCTATACCGGCAACATCTTTGAAGTTTGTTTTTACTTTGCTGTCAAGAAGCATTTTAGCTTTGCTTTTGCCAAAAGACATTGCCTGAGAGCCGCCTGCCTGCAAACTTTTTGCCATAAACACCAGAACAAGAATGAAAAACAACGGCAGGAGCAGTGAACCTAATATTCCTATTAACTGGGAAGATTCTGACGGCTTTTTTACACTAATATCAACATCTGCAGCTTCAAGCTTTTTAACCAGCTCTGGATCGTTTGGTGTTAAAACTCTATACTGAAGCTGTGGAGTTTGTTTTTCTATTGCAAAAGGGTTTACATCTGCTGTATTTTTTTGTGCAGGCTGAGCTTCCGGTTGATTTTTAGGTATTGCTATCAAAAAATCCGGTCCCTGTTCTACTTTTTTAAATTCCCCGTTTGCCAGTCTTTCCAGAAAATTTGAATAAGAAATTTCTGATGTACTGGTTGTAGGTCCTGCCATAAATACTGATGAAACAAACACCAGTACTACTATTGCGAGAACGATATACATACCTGCTGATTGATTTTTATTCATTTAAAATAACCCTCTCATTTTGTCTGTTTTTCTGCTTTTTATTATAACTTAAAAACAATAAAAAATAAACACCAATGTGAGTCAATAGTTAATTACTAATATATTAAGCCGATACAAATATTTTTAATTTTTTTAACAGGCGTCTTTTGTTTAAACTATAAATTCAATATATGTTTTTGTTTAAATTTCAGAAACGGAAATACTTGTGATGCCTGAATTTCTGGCATTGTCCATTAATTTAACAACAGCACCGTGCGTAGCTTCGCCGTCAGTTTCTATCATCATACCATCAGGATAGTTAGGAGCAGCTGTTTTTAAAGTTGAAGCCAGTTGTTCAACGCCAATTTCTTCACCGTCTATATAATATCTGTCATCTGCGGACACGTTCACTGTCAAAATTTTCGGGTCATTTTTCACCTGTTCTGCATCAACATTTTCCGGTACAGTAAGATTTAAGCCCTGCTGATCCAGCAAAGGTGCTATTACCATCATGATAATTAACAAAACCAGAAAAATATCTGTTAAAGGTGTTATGTTTATTTCATTAAATGTTTCACGTTGACGGCTCATTTTTAAGCTCCCTCATTAGTTTCCTGCAGATCTTTTTGTTCTTTTTTGCTTAAAGGTTCACCTGCTACTATAAGTTTTTTGTATTCTGCATCCTGTGCAGCGTTCATTACTTTCATTATTTCGGAACTTTTTACATTCTGATCGGCTTTTACTACAACTTCCGGTTTTTCTAAGGACGGCTTCAGGGCAATGAGTTCATCAGTGAGTGTTTCTGAATTAATCTCACGACCGTTGATGTACATAAGACCTTCCTGCGTAATTGCAACTTCTGCATTTTTCTGTTCAATGGCAACACCGCTGTTTATTTCCGGAACTGTTATTGCATTATCCATTGATTGGAATGTTGGTGCCACTACCATCATGATAATTAACAAAACCAGAAAAATATCTGTTAAAGGCGTTATGTTTATTTCTGTAAAAAGTTTGTCTTTTTTGGTACTCATTCCCATTTGCGTAAATCCTTTTTTAGATTATAAAGATAAGTTTGAAGTTGAAGTACTTGTTGTTTTACCCTCTGAATCAACAAAACTCAGGAATAATAATTTAATTAACTGGAAGTCATCTTCATAGCGTTTAACGATTGATTGGAAAGAGTTGAAGAACACAACCGCAACAATCGCAACCCCAAGACCGAAAGCTGTAGCAATCAATGCTGAACCAATACCCATTGCAACTGCTGCGGATTGGTTACCTTGAACAGCTAAGTCCTGGAAGGTATACAGAATTCTGACAACTGTTCCGAACAAACCTAAAAACGGAGCAACACCGCCGATTGTACCGAGAATAGTAAGATGGCTTTCAAGTTTTCTTGTTGCAAGAGCCGCAGCGATATCAAATGAGCGCGAAAAACCGCTTTTTTGTTCTGAGAATATTCTTACTGCTTCTTCTGTAACTTCACCTATAACGCCGCCGCATCTTACTGCTATATCCTGCGCACCTTGAAGATTATTTTTTGCAAGTTCTTTTTGCAATCTCGGAATTAAGAGAACAACATCACGTTTGTTCTTTTTGTAAAATGAAAATCTGTTGATAACTACCGCAACTACCAGAATTGAACATACCAGAATCGGCAGTAATACAGGCCAGTCAAGTTTGATTGAATGTAATAATAGTTCCATAATTTTATCCTCTTTTTTATAATATTGTACTTTATTTTTATTATATATGCATCCGATTGTTCATAATTTGTTAGTTGTATCCGGAGGCGCCGAACACGTTATAATCAAACGTGAACTGGATATCAATATGCTGTCCTTTAAATTCTGCAGGAAGCGGTTTAAACGGTGCGGTAGCCTGAACTGCATTAATTGCAGCTTTATCCGCACTCGGCAATCCTGAAGACTTAAACACACTGCATGAAAGCAATCGTCCGTCTTTTGCTATTTTAAACAACAGTACTACACGTTTACTTTCATTACCTTTAGGCGGATCCCAGTTCATTTTTATACGGCGTTGAAGTTCTCTCATATAAGGACCGAAATCCGGTTCTCTAATTGTATCAATACCAGGAGCGCCGTTAGGATTTCCAGGGCCAGGGTTTCCTGTAACACCGGAACCACCTCCGCCGCCTTTGGCAAGTTTTGTACCTGAAGCGCTTCCTCCGCCTGTAGGAGCCAGTGACGGTGTTGGTGCATAAGTTGAATGACCGCCTCCGCCAGCTGCTGAAGATGATTTACCTGAACCGCTTATAGGACCTGTTGCATAAGCACCCGGTTTAGTGCCTCCTTTTGGAACCGGTACTGTAAATGCAGATGATGGTTTTGCTACAGGTTTCGGGGTTGATGGAGGTTTAATTGATGGTCTGGCAGTCGGCGGGGCCGGTTTTGGCGGCGCTATTTTTGCCGGACCTTTTGGTACAGGGGCTTCTGTTTTTGCAGGTTTTGCCGCCGGTTTTTGAACAGGTGCCGGTGTTGGCATCTTAGCTACAGTTTTTTTCGGCTGCGGCTGTTGAGCGGGTTTCTTTGCTGCCGGCTGCGGGCTGGGAGCCGGAGATGGTTTTTGTGCCTTAGCAGGCGCCGGTGACGGCATTGAAACTTTTTTGGTCGGATCGTGATGTCCGCCGGCACGGGAATCTCTGTCTGAACGATAAGGCGTATTCGGGTTAATAGGTTTTGCTTCCTTTTCAACCAGAACGAATTCAATATCATTCATCTTAGGTTTTGGTCTGTCAAATATTGCCAGATGAATACCAAGCAGGGCTAATATAAAGAATACAAGCCAGGCTGCGCCTACGACCGTCGGGTGTAATATCGTTGATATTACGAGTGATTTTTTTAAACTGTCGTCCTCATCTTTACGCAAAACCGCAGGGGTAGTATAGGCGCTTTTTTCTTGATTTTTAGGCTCTTCTTCTAAATAATTATCGCTGTATTTTCCTAAGATAGACATTTTTATTTCCCGTTAGTGAATTCTCTATTACATTTTATTTTATATCAAAAATAAAACGATTACCCGATTGTACGGTAATTTATTAATTATATGCGGCAGGGTTAACTGTAATAGGTTGGGTGAGGATAAGTTCAACAGAAGCATTAACAGGAATTTCTACATCGTCGCCTTTATCCCATAAAGATTTAACCAGACCGCCGCCTGCGCCGACAGCAGTACCGAGAGCGGCACCTTTACCTACACTGCCGCCTGCAAGTGCGCCGAATACAACACCTGACAATGCACCGGCAGCAGCACCGCCTGCCAAATCTTTACCGTAATCTTTAGCTACATCCATTTTAGTTCCGCCAACAAGAACGCCTGTGTTATCTTCGGTTTTGATTACGGCCGCAATAGGAATTTGAACACCGTAAGGGGTTACTATCTGGTTAAAACGCAAAAGCAATTTACCGTTCATACTGCCATGTTTTGCCTTGGAAACTTCCAGTACCGTACCTACAACAGAACTGCCTGCAGGTGCGATGAGGCTGCCGTTATAATAAAAATCGGAACTCAGTGCGAGATTTACTGTTTGTCCGAGCACCGCAGTTGACGAATTTATAGGTGCAGTAACCACTGCTGGAACGGACTGTCCTGCAGGGACTGTCACAACGCTGCCTTTCAGTGTGCCGTTACTGCTTGTATAAGTTTGCGGTCTGTAATAATTTGGCTGATATACAGGTTGTTGCGTTTCAGTAAAATTATAATTCGGTGCAGCTAATACAGCATTTGAAGCTATTAAAATTACTGCAAGTGCCATGCTGAGTTTTTTTCTCATAAATCTCTCTACCTTTCCTTTTACAAGTATCCGTATATAATAACGATTATCAACTATAAATTGTTCATTGTCAATTTGTTAAGGTATGTGTAATCCACACAGGGGCGGTCAAAATAATGATTAAATCTACGCCTGCGGCGACTCTGGTATGTTCACCCATCTTGCGGGTTCTTCCGGGGCGAACTTGAAGAGTCGCGCCCTTGACGTTATACCAGCCCTGAAACCTTGTCTGATAATGGGGCATTTTGACAAACTCTGCCGGCTGTGTAAGTTCTCCGCCTATTATATTGTTGTTAGAGGTGTGAACATATCCTTTTATCGGGATTTCAAAACCGTCAGCATATACCATTTTAGTTATTTTAATCTTCATTGAAGCATTAGTGCCGACAATAGGTTCGTTTATTTTTTCAATATAGCCGTAAAGTTCAGTGTCTTTGGGGATAATTTTTGTATCATAAAGGAACAAATCATTTGTGGCAATGAATTTGACTTTATACCCCTCGGGGCAGTATTGGGTTGAAATTTCCTGTGCGCTTACGGCAGGGATAAACGTGCCGGCAGGAAGTTCTATCCCGTCATAATCACGCATTTCAATTTGCGGATTTTGGATAGTGACATTTTCATCTTCCGGCGCTGCAAATACATTCACGCCGGTTAGCAGTAATATAAGTAATATTGCCGTAATCTTTTTCATAGTTTTAATTATAACAATTTTTTTACATTATTCAACCCTGCAAACAGGCAAACATGATGTTTGGCAAACGTAACGTTTGCATCAATAGGACTTTCAACTTTCAAAAAATCGCCTGTAATAAATATTCAAAAATTTTTGAACATCTTTGAAGCGCCGGCTTTTATGTAAACCGCGTCTTCCCCTCTCCTTAGTAGGAGGCGGATTTGCGGACGGACGACACGGAGTTAGTCCGGATAGCGAACGGAACGAGACTGCTTAGCCGCAGGCTTTTTGTCGAGTCTCCGTGAGCGTGGAGCAAATCCAAGACAGGGGGTAGGGGTGAGGTGCAAACATTATGTTTGCATCAAGACGTCTCATCAAGATTGGAAAAGTCGCCTGTATTAGGTGTTCAAAAAATTTTGAATATCTTTGAAATACCGGCTTATATTGTTCCCTCGCCCCTTAATCTTGACGTCATTAAAATCTCTCCCCCATACAATCCAAACAATAAAGAAGCGGCATAGTTGCCGCTTTTTTTATCCTTAATTCCTATATTCCTTTTGTTCTCTTTACTTTTCCTTGCTTCACTTTTATCCTTATTGATTTTCCAACGTTTCCTTAATTTTCTTTTTTCCTATTGATTATCCAACGAAAGCTTTTGATACGAAGTTTGCGATTTCAAAGAATGAATCTTTAACGAATTCTTTAGCAAGAGTTTTAATAGGTCTGTTTTCAATACAATCAAAAACGTAATAAATCGGATCTTGGGAATTGTTGAATCTCATTCTTCTGTCTTTTTTCTCAAGATAGTTGTAATCTTCAATTCTGAAAGGTTTAGTTACTGCCTTTTTTCTAGCTGTGTTAGGTCTTTTCTTTGTTAAGGAGCCGAATTGACCTTGTTTACCTTTTTGATCTGTTGCTAACATTTTCTCTTGCTCTCTTTCTCGTCTTGGATATTTATCTCTTATGTATATATAAAGTATTTAACTCAAAAAAAATTGCCTTTTTTGAATGTTTTTTGTAACGAAATGTTAACAATCAAATTGGAATTATTAAAGGAAAATAAAAAGTTAACCGTAAATAAAAATGTGTTTCAAGAATAGAAGGAGGATATAGTATGAAAAATAAAAACAGCCTAAAACCCTTAAATAGTGCAAATTCACTAAGGGGTGGGGGGGTAACCTCTAAGGCTCTGATGGCGGCTTTGCTGCTCGGGGTAATACCGGCTGTCGCAAGTGATTTAGGCACGCCGACTTTGGGGGATGATAGTGCGTATACTCTTACAAAGGTAGATACAGCAGGCAAAAATACTATTACTAAGTTTGAATATAACTCCTCAACAGGCGAATTTACACCAGTTTATTATCGTATGGATTTGAAACAAACTGAATTCGGGACAGGTTCGGAAACATTACAGGCACAGGTTAATACACCGGATTCACCTGTTGATATAACTGTTCATTATCCGGCAGAACAGGCAAATTACAGTACTTCATATACTGGAAAAACTATTAATATGCCTAATCTTACAAATGCAGACTCTCCGGCTCAAGGCGGTGCTGCATTTGTCAATAATGATACCGGCGTCGTATATAATAATATTCTGGTTAAGGATAACCATACCACGATGACTTTTTCAGACGGCTCTTCAAGAGCTGATAGTTACTTAGAAGCGGGCTCTATTGCCAATAACGGTAGTATTTCAAATTTAAACGGTGATTTTATTGGTAATTCATTAGATGCAGATATCCAATCTCTTTATAGCCATGCTAATGCATATACTTCTGGAGGTGTTCTTTCTAATAGTGGAACTATAGAAAATTTATCTGGCAATTTTTATAAAAATACTATATCGGCTAATACAGAGGTCATTCGAGGCGGGGCTATTTATAACATTGGCACAATAAATAATTTTACCGGTAATTTTATTGAAAACGAAGCGAGAGGTAACAAAAGCTATGGCGGCGCCATATATAACTCATCAACAATAGACAACTTGCAAGGTTTGTTTGCAAATAATTATGCTGAATATCGTGGCGGGGCTATTTATAATAATAACTACAGCGATTATCGTAATGATGGTGAGAGTAGCAGTGATTATATAATTGGCAACGGTATTGGTTTAGTAAATGCAGATTTTATTGGTAACTATTCAGGAGATCAAGGTGGTGCTATTTACAACAAATGGGGTGATATTAAAGAACTTAACGGTGATTTTATTGCAAATCATTCAGGTGACGGAGGCGCGATACGCAATATTGGAAATATAGGTAAGATAACAGCCAATTTTATAGGTAATTATGGCAGCGGACAGGGCGGTGCTCTCTCTAATTATGGAGATCAAGAACGTAACCGGTATGATGATAATTCTCGCCCTGGGCAATGGAGAAACTTTTCTGTTGGCAATATAACAGGTGACTTTATAGGTAATCACATTGATACTACAGATGAATCCGGTTATGGCGGCGCGATTTACAACAAAAATAATAATGCTTATGAAGCTGATGGTTATTCTGCTGAAAAATTTTACTCAACAGTAGGTAATATTAAAGGTGACTTTATTGGAAACTATGTAACCGGAGCGACAAAAGCCTCCGGCGGAGCAATTTATAATTATGACAATATTATTATTGATGGTATAAATGGGGATTTTATAGGCAATTACGCAAAATCAACAGAAGATAAAGTCTACGGTGGCGCAATACATAATGAGTTGAATACAGAAATTACCAACGGTATAAATGGTAACTTTTACCGGAACTATGCAGATGCCTACAAAGATGCTTCCGGCGGTGCGGTTTACAATGACTTTAGTACTATATCAAGTATTACTGGTAATTTTGTAGAAAACCACGCCAAATCCGAAACAAAAAAAGCTCTTGGCGGTGCTATTAATAACAATGATCAAGCTTTTATAAATGAGATTAACGGCAATTTTCACAAAAATTATGCCGAAGCCGTAAAAGACAATGCCTTTGGAGGTGCTATTTACAATGATCAGGGCACGAAATATTCTAGTGGCGGCATTTTGAAAATAACATCAAGCTTTAATGAAAACTATGTTTCATCCAACAAACAAGCTTACGGCGGTGCGTTATACACAGATGGTTTGATTGAAGATATGAAAGCCGATTTTACAGGCAACTATGCAATATCTCAAGATGGCAAGGCATCAGGCGGGGCACTATACGTGGATAATGAAGGTGTTGTAAAATCAGCAATCGCAAACTTTACTGATAACTATACATCCACAACGAGCGGTACTGCCGCCGGTGGTGCTGTTTATAATAACAGCGTAATTGAAAAATTAAGCGGTAATTTTACCAATAACCAAGCTGTTGCAGATTCAGGCAAAGCTTATGGCGGAGCTGTTTATAACCTTGTTGATACCGTCTGTGCAAATAGAATAGTCAAAATCTATAGTGCTGATGGTGAATCTTTATTATTTGATTTAGGCTCTGGTTATTACGCTGAAGCTTCTGACAAATTATATATTGAAGATGCAATTTTTCAAAATAACAGTGCTGTTTCAAATAGTGGCAATGCATACGGTGGCGCGATTTATAACAACGACAGAATTTTTGTTGGTGATAAAGAAATAAATATTTATATGGATTGGAGTGAAAGCACTGATTCATTTTTAAATAGTATCAAAGACAAATACCTCGGAGGTGAGCAGGTAGATCCTGATGAATTCAAAGCTAATGCCGAACGCCCGCTTACGGAATTAAAAAACGTATCATTTGTGGATAACAAAGCTATATCAGAAAGCGGCAGCGCTAAAGGCGGAGCGATTTATACCAGCGGTAACATGAAGATTACTGCTGACAACTACCAGTCTGTATTCAGCGGCAACATGGCCAACGACGAGCAGGAAGCTATTTACGTTGATGAATCCAAATACTGGGAAGAACCTACTACATTAACACTGGAAGCAACTAACGGCGGGTCGTTCATCTTTGAGGACAAAATTAACGGCAAAGAAGGCTACATTCTTGAACTCAAAGGCGACAACAAGGATAACACTGCTTTCTATATACGCAATGATATGGAAAATGCTGATGTGAGAATTTCTAATACAACTTTCAACGCTATTAACGATAATGTACATGTATATGACGTAACTAACTTTACTGTTTCAGGTGATGCTAATTTTGCAGCAGATGTCGATCTGGAAAATCTGGAAATGGATAGAATTACATCCAGCACATACGGACAGCACAATGGCAGTTTGAATGTAGTTGGCATGAATCTCTTATCTGATTCCGAAGCTCCGCGTGCTGAAATATTTTTTGCAGAAACAGGATTAAAAGATAAAGTAATAAACGGTACCGGGGAATTGCCGGACAGTAATTATCAAACCGCATATACTCCAATTTATAAATATCAGGTATCATACGATAACAGAGAAAATGGCGGATATTTCTTATTTGACAGAATAACCGCAGGCTCAAACAGTGGTAATCCGTCTGATAATTATAACCCTGCGGTTCTGGCAACTCCTGTAGGTAATCTTGCTGCAGGGCAAGCTGCTATGAACGAAGCGTTCAAATACGTCTTCGAACATGCTGACGCATTTACTCAATTACCATCTATGGAAAGATACGCTAAAATCAATGCTAACAAATATGCATTAAGTACTGATTTCAACGAAAATATGCCGTCATACGCCGACCAGCTTCAAAATAAAGCCGTCTGGTTCAGACCATATACAACCTTTGAAACCATGAACATTAAAAACGGACCTGACGTTGATGCTATTACTTATGGCTCATTGGTTGGCTTCGATGGTGACTTCAAAGAAATGAAAAACGGCTGGAGTAGAGTCTTCACTGGTTATGCCGGTTACATGGGTTCTTCTTTGAATTACTCCGGTGTTGATACTACTATGAACGGAGGTTTATTAGGCTTCACCGAAACTTTCTACAAAGGTAATTTCTGGACTGCTATCACTGCGTCTGCTGGTGCTTCCGTTGGTGAATCACATACTATGTACGGCAAAGAAGATTATACATCACTGCTTGCAGGTGTTGGTTCTAAAACGGGTTACAACTTTGAGTTTAAAGACGGTAAGTTCATCATCCAGCCGATTATGTTCTTGTCTTATACTTTCGTTAACACCTTTGATTATAAAAATGCGGCTGGAGTTAGCATAGAAAGTGACCCGTTGCACACTATTCAATTAAACCCTAGTGTTAGGTTCATTGCGAACCTCAAGGGCGGTTGGCAGCCGTACGCTTCTGTCGGTATGGTTTGGAACTTAATGAATGAATCTAAAGTTACCGCTAACAACGTTAAGCTTCCTGAAATGAGTGTTAAACCTTACGTAGAATATGGTGTTGGTGTTCAACGCAACTGGGCTGACAAGTTCACTGCTTTCTTGCAAGCTATGATTCGTAACGGCGGCAGAAACGGTGTTGCTCTCACAGGCGGCTTCCGCTTCATGCTCGGCTCTGACTCCAAAAACTCCGACAAACCTAAGGTTAAAAAAGAGATTAAGTCACTATAATGATTGTACCCCTCACCCTAACCCTCTCCCCCAAGGGGCGAGGGAAATATATTTCCAATGTTGAGGAGTCGCCTTGTATTAGGTGTTCAAAAAGTTTTTAATATCTTTGTATTGGCGGCTTTTATATAAACCGCTGTTCCCTCTCCTTTGCAAGGAGAGGGGGTAGGGGTGAGGTAGAATTTACACAGCGTTCAGATGCTGAAATACGTTTAGGGGGTAGTGGAATAGGATTCCAATGTTGAGCATGACGATATAAATTTTTCATGTTATTATTCATTTATGTTCAAATTCTTTTCAGACAAATTTAACGACCTGAAACAAACTGTAGCAAATACTGCACAGGCACTCGTAGGTAACGTTGTTAATACAGTACAGGATGAAGAAGAATTTTCGGAATTTGTCCTTGATGATATGGAAGATACACTGATTAGTGCCGATTTAGGCGTCAATTATGCTGCAGAACTTGTAGATAAACTTCGTAATCAGGATAAAATTAAACCGTCTGCCGTCAAGGAATATTTGCGCGGTGAATTTATGCAAACACTTGCACAGGCAGGCTCAAATGTTTTGAATTATAGTGATGACGGACTAAATATATATTTCATTGCAGGTGTTAACGGTGCAGGAAAAACAACTCTCATCGCAAAACTTGCATATAAATTTAAAAATGAAGGTAAAAAAGTTCTAATTGCCGCAGGTGATACTTTCCGCGCAGCAGCCGAAGAACAACTTGATATATGGTCAAAACGTGCAGGGGCTGATATAGTCCGACGTGATAAAGCCGATCCCGCTTCTGTTGTTTATGAAGCAATTCAAAAAGCTAAAAATGAAAATTATAATGTGATTCTCGTCGATACTGCCGGTCGTCTGCAGAATAAATTCAACCTGATGGAAGAACTTTCCAAAATAAAAAACGTTATCGACAAAAATGCTCCTGAATCTTTGCGGGAAAGTATTCTAGTACTTGATGCAAACACAGGACAAAACGGACTGCAACAGGCGAAAGTTTTCACAGAAGCAGTAAATATTACCTCGGTTGCACTAACAAAACTTGACGGTTCCGCAAAAGGTGCAATCGTCCTTGCTGTTGCAAAAGAAATGAAGCTGCCTGTAAAACTGGTCGGGGTCGGCGAAAAAATGGAAGATTTAAAAACGTTCAACTCGGAAGAATTTATTAACGCATTATTTGAATAATGAAAATTTTAAAACAATCAACTACAAAAAACGGGAATAAAATAGAACTAATCGGGAATGATAATCATAAAAACATTTTGATTATCGGAGTATTTCACGGAGATGAACCGCAGGGGAAATACTTAATAGATAAATATTTAAAAAACGAAAGCCCGCTTTTATTTATACCTTGCCTGAACCCTGACGGCATGAACAAAAATTCAAGGACAAATGCAAACGGCGTTGATTTAAATCGTAATTTCCCGACCCAAAACTGGGGACAAAATAAAGGTGAGAATGCGACCTGTGATGACGATACAACCGCATACTACGGAGGTACTGCTCCTGCCGGTGAAATCGAAACAAAATTTTTAATTGAAGTTCTAAATGAATATAAACCTGAAATAATACTCACACTCCATGCGCCATATAAAGTTGTAAATTATGACGGACCGGCAAAAGAGCTTGCAGAAAAGATTTCTGAAATCATTAAATATCCGGTGGAAGCAAGTATCGGTTACCCGACACCGGGGAGTTTCGGCACCTACGCAGGGGTAGAAAGAGGGATTAAAACAATTACGCTTGAATTAGATGAAACATCCTCCGTGGAAGAACTATACAAACCTGTCCATAAAATTTTTGATATGTTATGTAACATTTTGTAAATAAACCCTAAAGTTTTTCACAGATTGTGCCGTATAAGTATACAGAAGAAGAAAATACACAATCTAAGGAGAAACGATCATGATGGACGGTGTAAAAGGCGTGGGCGCGGTTAGCAATGATACCCCGAGAGTTCAAGGTGGACAAAGTGACAGCAATAACAATATTGTAATTAATTTTAAAAACGGTGATGGAAATAATATTACAATAAAAGTTACTGAAGGTATGACATTATCAGAACTTGCAGTGAAATACAACACTACAGTCGAAGATATTATGGCTGCAAACGGTACAAGCCTGAAAGATATAATGATAGGTCAGGATTTAATTATACCTCAAAATACCGCAAGCGAAGAACTGCTGGCACAGAGAAAGCATAATGCCCGAATGAAAGCAGAAGAACAGGAGGTTGAACAAAAAGGTTTAACTGATCCTGTGGAAATTGCACAGCACTATATGAATAAAGATTTAAAATCCGGCAGACTAAAATGGGTGCCTGAAGATACTGCCCTTTTCGGACTTATCAAAACCGGCGGTTATTATGAATATAGCACAGAAGATGAAGGGCTGTTCGGCACAGAAACTTATGGCGAAATTAAGTCAAGATATAATTTGCCGGATGGAGCCATCAGAAGACATAATTACATCCCCGGCGGCGGGAATTATGATACCGCAGGTATCTATGACAGTAAAATCCGGTTATATCCGGCAGATATGCCCATTCCTAAATAGATTTCGTTCCTAACTTGTACCAACCATACAAGTTACAGAATAAGCGAGGTGTAACAACCTTGCTTTTTTGTTTGTAAAAAAAAATAAAAAATTTTGAAAATCCTAAATTTTTGATAAAATTAATAAGTATGAACCCTTTATCAAAAAAAGAAACAGTCATTATCACTGCCGTAATACTCGGGGTTGGACTGGCACTCGCCGGATGTACGGCAATAATTACAAAAAATTGTAAGACTAAAGATGTTGATATATATAAACAGGCACTAACTGATTATCAGTCCGGTAATGTGCAAAATTCTTATTATCTGTTTTCAAAAGTTTCTTTTATGTCGGATTTAAAACCTATTGCAATATACAGACAGGCAAAATGTGCGGAAGATATTGAGGATTATGATGCTGCAGTTAAACAATACCAGCTGCTGTTCAATAATTATCCCGAGCATAAATTAAGTCTGCGTTCAAAATATAATGCCGCAAGACTGCTCTTAACAACAAGACCGGAAGTTGCAAAAAAATATTTTGATGAAATTTTAGAGGCTGCTCCTTTTACAGATTACGGAATAGCTGCAGAATATTTTCTCGGAAAAATGCTCCTTACATCATCACAACCGCTCTCTGCTGATGAAAAAATTGCAGTCAGAGATTATTACCGTTCTTATCTGCAAAAATCACCGTCAGGCAGATGGGTGCAAAATATTTTAAATGAAATACAAACTTCACAACTTCCGCTTGAAACAAAAGACTACTTATTAATGGCAAGAAGTTATTCTCTGCTGGGGGATGCAAAGAATGCACGGCAGGCACTGTTTCATGTTCCGGCTGCTAAATCATGGGCAATAGGAGCGAAAGTTTCATACGCCCTCGGCGAGGAACAAAAAGCAAAAAATCTAACGGAATATGGATTATCTTTGCACGCTGATGAAGTAAATATTGATGATTTGTATAACGCTGTAGATTTATATATAAAACATGAAAAAAATGAATATACCGCACTTACAAAATTATATTCATATCCGGCATCAGCAGGCAAAGATTACATATTAAATTTAAAATGCCAGAATTCTCCATCATCAAAACAGCTGGAATGCTACAGAGAATTGTATAATAAATTTCCTGCAAGTGTTTATGCAGATGATGCGCTGGCAAATATTTTCTTAATACAGGTAAAAAATAAAGACTACACAACCGCAAAAATCAACGGACGTTCATATTTGAACAAATACAATAATATAAAATATGCACCTGCAATTATGTACTGGATGGGAAAACTTGCAGAAAAAACTAACAACCGTGATGAATATGTGAGTTTCTACAGAGGAGTAATCGCACGCTATCCGGATAATTATTATGCATATAGAGCTTATTTACGTTTAAATGACATGCACGGTTCTATTATAAATAACTATATAAATGAAAAAGAAGTGCAGTACCCCTACGAAAAAGGAAAAGGTGATGAGCTAAACCTGAAACTTGCAGAAATCGGGGATTATGATATTTTATTTGAACTAAATGACGATGAGTTTATCAAAAGCTGGATATACTATCAAAAAGGCGACTATTCACATTCAATGCTTGTAGCACGTGATGCTATGGAAAAAATAGAAGACAAACCTGACAAATATGATTTGCGCTGGCGGCTTGTATACCCTATAGATTATTATGACATCATAAAAAAATATTCCGTAGAAGTAGGGAACAATTCGCCGTTAATACTAGCAATAGTAAGAGAAGAAAGTTACTTTAATCCGGAAGCCAACAGCCATGTCGGAGCAGGCGGATTAATGCAGTTAATGCCGGCAACAGCACGTGAAATTGGCGCAAAACATGGTGTTAATATTAAAACAACCGAAGATTTATACAATCCGGATACAAACATTAAACTCGGGAATTATTACTATGCAGAACTTAAAAGTATGCTGAACGGTCTTGATATTTCATCAGTAGCTGCCTATAACGGAGGCATCGGCTCGGTAAATCGATGGAAAAAATCACTATATTACAACGATACAGATGAATTTGTAGAACAAATTCCATATTCTGAAACAAAAGATTATGTGAAAAAAGTATTTAGAAGTTACTGGAATTACATAAGAATCTACTCAGGAAATGAATAGATAAAAATTTGATTATTTTTTTTGTTTCAACTATCATAACTCTATGTTTAAACAGATTAGTCGCGCAATAAAAAGAATTTCACTACTTGATATATACATACTCAGACAGGTGATTGAAATGTTCCTGATGGGTGTATGTGTATTTACATCTATTATTTTTGCATCAGATACTTTTATTACACTTATCAAACAGATATCACTTTTCGGAATTCCTTTTAAAGTAGCATTTATGATGATTATTCTGAACCTCCCGTCAGTAATAGTAATGACTATACCGATGGGTGTACTTCTTGCAACTGTAATGACTTTGAATAAATTAAGTCTTGACTCCGAAATTACAGTAATGCGAGCCTGCGGAATCGGACTTAACAGAATTGCAAAACCTATTTTTATCTTTGCAATTTGTATGTCAGTATTCAGTTTTGTTATAAATGAAAGTATAGTACCTGTGATGACAAAACAGTCAAAAGATTTGGCACTGTGGGCATTAGGACAGAAAAACATACCTGATGGTAAGCAGAATTTTGTATTTAAAGAACTTAATGACCGCGGCGGGTTGAAAAGGCTGTTTTATGTAGGCTATTGCGAAGATAAAATTTTGCACAATATAACAGTTCTTGATACTTCAAAAGAGGGTACCATTCAAATTTTGCAGGCTCAAGAGGGGAAAACATCTCCTGAGGGATGGAATTTTGAAAAAGGCGCAATTTATACAGTAGGAAATGACGGAAATGTTCTTAATACAACCCTCTTTGACGATTCTGTAGTTAAATTTGGACTGGATATGTCTAAAGAATTAAACAAAAATGTCGCAAAAGAAATGAACTTCACAAAACTGATAAAATATCTCAAAAAAGCAGAATTAAATGATAAACAACAGCGCGAAATTTATGTTGAATTATTTGACAAAATTGCGTTGCCATTGACTACAATTGCCCTTGTACTTATAGGTGTACCGCTTGCAATTACTCCTCCGAGAGTAAGATACAACAGAGGATTTTTGTTCAGTATTTTGATTATTTTTGTATATTATCTGATACGTGCATTATCAATTTCTTTTGGGGAAGCAGGAACTCTAGCTCCGTTTCTTGCAGCATGGATGCCAAACATTGTACTTACCTGCGGCGGGGTTTATTTATATTATAAAAAAGTATTCACCATTACATAATTTTTCCACCTTTTGCAGGTGAATATCAGACTGTTTTTGCGATAAAATATAAATATGAACAGCAGTAATAATCAGAAAGTTGAAAGTGTCACAAATATTTTCGGCAGCAAAAAAGCCGGAGGATTTGATGCGCAAAATACTGTTCCATTTACGGGGTATCACAAACTTAACGACTATGATTCAAATCTTCTGAATAACAATTCCGTTAACGAATTGAGTGATGAATTTATAAATCTTGAATATAAAATTGCAGAAAAAACAGAAATGCTGGAGGCCATTAATACAAAAATAAAAGGTGCAGAACTGCTGGGAAAATTGCTTGATGTTATGGAATTAAAAATTCAGGCTAAAACCCTTGAAAAAGAAATCGCAGAACTGAAAGAACAGTATTCCAAACGAAATTTTGCAGAAAAACTCGCCGGCACTGCAATAAAACAAAAGAAAAATGAACCGGTTGTTATCAGAATGCAAAAGTTTATATCTAAAAAAATAATTGCAAAAGTATCAAAAAAATTTAAGTCAATAATGGATTTAAGCGATTCTCTGGATACCTTAAAAAGTATAAACCAGAATGTAGATGAATTGATAGCAATGAAAGTTCCTTACGGAGAAACAACCGCCAGCTATGAAAAATTAACAGCATATCTTTATCGTGCCAATAAAATTCATTCCCAAATATCCAAATCAATGGGCGCAATAAAATAACATTATAGATTTACAGCTATTCACATTTTATTTTTTTGTCATATAATTTAAGAAGATAGATTCTTCGCCTCATGTCTTTTCTGGGCTTTAGCCGGAGAATCTTGTTACTGGCTCAAATGACCGAAATAGCTAAGGAGATAATATGAACGAGCTTTTAAAAAAATCAGCTGCCGAACAAAGCAAAGCATTAAAAAACAAAGAAATTTCAGCTGTAGAACTTACAACAGCAGCCTTTGAACGGATTAGCGAAGTTGATGATAAACTCGGAGCTTTTAATTCTTTAACAAAAGAAACCGCTCTTGAAACAGCAAAAAAAGTTGATGAAAAAATAGCAAAAGGCGAAGAATTACCGCTTCTTGCAGGTATACCTCTTGCATTAAAAGATAATATGAACTTAATAGGTTCTAAGACAACAGCATCAAGCAAAATTTTGGAAAATTTTGTATCTCCGTTCAATGCAACGGTTACAGAAAAATTGCTGAATAATCTTGTACCTATTGTAGGAAAAGCAAACCTTGATGAATTTGCAATGGGTTCTTCAAATGAAAACTCAGCATTCAAAAAAGTTCACAACCCGTGGGATTTGAAAAAAGTTCCTGGCGGCTCATCAGGCGGTTCCGCAGCAAGTGTTTCCGCATGTGAAGCTACCCTTGCTTTAGGCTCAGATACCGGCGGCTCTATCAGATTACCTGCATCATTCTGCGGTATTGTCGGTATGAAACCAACCTACGGAAGAGTTTCCCGTTATGGTTTGATTGCATTTGCATCTTCTCTCGACCAAATCGGCCCATTTGCCAGAACTGTTGAAGATGCTGCAAATTTATTGGAAGTTATTTCAGGTCACGACCCTAAAGATTCTACTTCATTAAATCTGCCTGTTGAACATTATGCAGCTGATTTAAATAACAGTCTTAAAGGCAAAAAAATCGGTGTTATAAAAGATTTGATGACAGAAGGTCTGGAAGAAGATGTTGAAAAAGCTATTCAGAATGCTATTGATACTTATAAATCTCTTGGAGCCGAAGTCGTTGAAATTTCACTTCCTCATCTAAAATATTCTATAGGAATTTACTACATTCTTGCAACAGCAGAATGTTCATCAAACCTTGCAAGATTTGACGGCGTTAAATACGGTTACAGAACACCTGACGCTAAAAATCTTATGGAAATGTATACAAAAACCCGTGCAGAAGGTTTCGGACCGGAAGTGAAACGCCGCATAATGCTCGGAACTTATGCGTTGTCCTCAGGATACTATGATGCTTATTACAAAAAAGCACAACAAATGAGAGCACTTGTGACTCAAGATTTCACAGAAGCATTCCGGAAAGTTGATGCTCTAATTTCTCCGACATGTCCGAATACAGCGTTTGAACTCGGAGCAAAAGCATCTGATCCGCTTCAAATGTATTTAACTGATATAGCAACAATTTCAGCCAACCTTGCAGGAATTCCGGGAATGAGCATTCCGGCAGGATTTGACAAATCAGGCATGCCTATAGGTCTGCAAATTCTTGCTCCACAGTTAAAAGAACGCGACCTGTTCAATGTGGCTTATCAGTTTGAACAATCACACGACTATTACAAAAAACTTGCTAATATTTAAAGTTTTTTCAATTTATCAAACAAAAAAGACTTTTTATCAAGATAAAAAGTCTTTTTTGTTGTAAAAAATTATCTATGAAGCGCAAATATTAAAAGAGCAATAAAGATTAAAACTAATAACAGTGGGAATTTTTTTGAAAGATGTCCGTCATAATTTTCATCAAATTTAAGACGGATTTCTTTATGTTTTTGTAATTCTTTTACCAGCCCCAACATTGCACTTTCTCTCTGAATATTTATTGTTTTAAACCCGCCGTTTTTGAACCCGATTAACAAATCACAATTAACCGATATAAAAGCAATAAAAGAATCAAGCATAGTTGATGATATATAATTAGGTTTATATAACTTTAAATATAGATACGCAATTTCATCAAATGTAATAGGCTGTTCATTATCAATAGTGATAGTACCTGCTTCATTGTCGACTTCAACAGATTCATACCCGCCTACATCCAGCTCTTCTTTAGCCGGCTGCAAAAGAAATCTTACACATATTATTCCGATGATAACTATTACCGGAAGATATTTTGGAAAACCATAAAACAAAATTAATTCAAAACTGATTATCAGCAAAGCTGCCATTACGAAATACAAATATGAAATATTAAACAAAAAACAGCTTTTTAACTGTAATTTAAAAACCTTTTTAGCCACAAAAATCTCCAATATTACAGTCAATTATAGCCCATTAGCAAGAAAACATAATCCTATAAAAAAAGGATATGCAAAGTTTGCATATCCTTTTAATTTTTTGGTGAAATAGTTATTATTCTTTAGTGTATTCAGCATCAATAACATCATCATCATTTTTACTGTCAGATGAAGAAGAAGCGCTGTCGCTGTTAGCTGTATTTTGTTCTTCTTTTTGAACAGCTTCATAAGCTTTTTGAGAAATGCTGAACATTGTTTGCTGTAATTCATCAGACAATTTTTTCAATTCATCAGCACCTTTGTTTTCATCAATAGCTTTTTGAAGAGCAGCTTTTTGTTCATCAAGTTTAGATTTATCTGCATCATCAATTTTACCTTCAAAATCTTTTACGATTCTATCAGCCGATGCAATTAAACTTGCAGCATTATTTTTAACTTCTGCTTCTTCTTTTTTCTTCTTATCTTCAGCTGCGTTAGCTTCAGCTTCTTTAACCATTTTGTCGATATCAGCTTCTGAAAGGTTAGAAGAATTTGTAATAGTAATTTTTTGTTCTTTATTTGTAGCCTTATCTTTAGCAGAAACATTTACGATACCGTTAGCATCAATATCAAATGTTACTTCAATTTGAGGCAAACCTCTCATTGCAGGCGGAATACCGTCTAATCTAAACATACCTAAAGATTTGTTATCCTTAGCCATTGGTCTTTCACCTTGCAGAACGTGTATATCAACGGCTGTCTGGTTGTTTTCAGCAGTAGAGAATACCTGTGATTTTGAAACCGGGATAGTGGTGTTTCTCGGAACCAGCGGAGTCATAACACCGCCTAAAGTTTCAATACCTAATGTCAGAGGAGTTACATCCAACAATACGATATCTTTAACTTCACCGGCAAGTACACCTGCCTGAATTGCAGCACCAACGGCAACAACTTCATCAGGGTTAACTGATTGGTTAGGATCTTTACCTGTATATTCTTTTACGAGTAGTTGTACTGCAGGAATACGGGTAGAACCACCAACAAGAACAACTTCATTGATATCAGATTTTGAAATACCTGCATCTGATAAAGCTTGTTCAACAGGTTTTTTACATCTTTCCAGCAAATCGTGGCAAAGGTCTTCAAACTTAGCTCTTGTTAAGTTCAAATCTAAGTGTTTAGGACCGTTTGCATCAGCTGTAATGAACGGAAGATTGATATTAGTTTCAACAACTGAAGACAATTCGCATTTAGCTTTTTCAGCAGCTTCTTTAACACGTTGCATAGCTTGCTTATCGCCTTTCAAATCAATACCTTCCTGTTTCTTGAATTCTTCACAAATCCAATCCATAACTTTTTGGTCGAAGTCATCACCACCTAAGTGAGTATCACCGGAAGTAGAAAGAACTTCGTGAACACCGTCGCCGATTTCAAGAACGGAAACATCAAATGTACCACCGCCTAAGTCAAATACAAGAACTTTTTCGCTCTTTTCTTTTTCCAAACCGTAAGCCAGAGCGGCTGCAGTCGGTTCGTTTACGATACGGAGAACATCCAAACCTGCGATTTTACCGGCATCTTTTGTTGCCTGTCTTTGGGCATCATTAAAATATGCAGGAACAGTAATTACCGCAGAGGTAACTTTTTCGCCAAGATATGAGCTTGCATCATCAGCCAATTTTCTCAAAATCATAGCTGAAATTTCCTGCGGAGTATAATCTTTGCCGTCAATATTTACTTTATAATCTTCGCCCATGTGTCTTTTGATAGAAGCGATAGTTTTATCAGGGTTCAAAATAGCCTGACGTTTAGCTAATTGACCTACAAGTCTTTCACCTGTTTTAGAGAAACCAACGATAGAAGGGGTTGTTCTGGAACCCTCTGCGTTAGCAATAACGGTTGGTTTACCGCCTTCCATAACTGCGACTACGGAGTTTGTAGTACCGAGGTCGATACCAATTGTTTTTGCCATAATTTTTATCTCCTTTACTAAATTAATTGCATTACTATCTTTAATTCTGTTATAACACCTTTTTCGCAATTCCTAAAAAAAATAAACAAAAAATTAATAATTTAAACTAAATCTTAATCAAGTAATCAATTTAAATTATTAATTTTAATATTTTTATTTATTGTTATATTAAACTAAAGCCGGGCTTTTTCTTCCATTCCGGTTATTTCTTCGGCAATAGCTGCGACCGTACGCGGGAAATACCGCTGCAGGTAATATGCTCTTGTAGCTGTCAGGTCACACGGATTGGTATGTAAAAGCATATTTGTTTCCGCAAATCTTTCCTCTGCACCGCGCAAGTCTCCTTGTACAGTACCGGTAAAGTAATCTATAAAAATTTCTTCTTCTGTTGTGGCTATTTGTTTGAACCCAGCAAATTCTTCTTCAAAGATTTTTTTTAGTTTTTCACTGTCGGAAACCTGATTACCATTCTCATCTGCTGATGAGGCATCTATAAAGTGTCCGTATTCGTGAAATAAAGTCGAAATATTTTTTTGCAAAAATTCTTCTTGTGTTGTTGAAATTGTATTGCCCCCAAAATAAATCTTTTCTTCTGCTGTGTTCCAGTAGGCATTATTCAACCAGGAATTTGAAAACCTGTCATCACCGCCCCAAATTATTGAATTAATATTGTTTTTATCCATAATCATCAATTGTTCACCGCTCAGGTTTTTAAAAATGTTCAGCATGGTATTTCTGTCTTCCGGTGCAATTTTATCACCTAACGGGATAGTTGTAATTTTACCTGTTTGATTATCTTTTACAGAAACTGTATTATCTTCTTTATATTCAATATCCCAGCTTTTTCCGTTAAGTGAGGATTGGAACTTATTTTCACTGAGAACTGTGAATGTTTGCACTCTATCCAGCAGAACATTTCCGTCTTTATCCGTAATTTTGTAGAATGAGCGGAGGTTGCCGTTCTCATCTTCCAGACTTTGAAAACGTGTTCTTGTACCATCAAATGATGTAAAATCTTTTTCTACTTTAATATTTCCGTGTGCGTCAATTGTTGATTTCTGCAAGACCTTTTTATTGCCGTTTGCATCAATTTCCGTGATATTAGGTACTCCGGCAAGGTATCCGGGTTCATACATTTCTGTTTTTATTTTTTTACCATTATCGTCGTAAATATCTATTTTCTGGTTGGTTACAATATCCTTTCTGTCTCCAAAACCGGATGCAATTCGTTTATATTCAACTGTTTGGCTTCTTGTTTGATTAGTATTTGTGACTTGTTTTTCATAACCGTGCTCTTCTACATCATTACCTATAATATCAAACTGTCTGCTATTTTGATTATATCTGATTATATGTCCTGTTGATACTGGCTGAGGAAAAGGCGAATTGTCGCCTTCTTTCGGAATTGTTATATCCAATGTATTTTTCATATTATTAACTTTGTATGTATAATCAGGATGCTGTACTACAAAGTTATTTAGAGTTTCATCATTAGCCTCTGCCATAAATGTCAGCGTCTCCGGCGAAATTTTAACGCCGCTTGCAGCTATTTGTTTAATCTTTTCTATACCCTCTTTAGAACATTTTGCCAGACGAATTTCTAATTCTACGCTAACAGGTTCATCATACAATTTTAGACCGGCTATATTTTCAAGAGCGGTAAAATCTTTCTCGTTCATATTTGTGAGCATTTGATACTCGACTATTCCGATTCGACCATCGTGTATATCAGCAAAAGCTTTGATTCTGTCACGCATCTCAGGCTTGGCTCTTAGTAATGACGGAATATCTATATTTTTATACTCCGGATTTTGCAAAAGTTCTTTTGCTTCTTCAAATTCATCGTCATCAAGGTTTGCAATAGATATTATTTCATAAGTATCTTGAACATTTCCTTGTTGCAAAGAAATAAGCTGTACTGCTTTACTTATATTTTCCGATGAGGAGTCTTGGCATATTTTATTTATACATGAAATATTTTCCGGTGTAATATTGTCTTTACAGTGACTCAAAATTGCTTTCATATTTTGGGCACTTTTATCATCAAGAAGACTCTCAGTGAACTCGTAACCATTTTCATATATAAATTGGGTTGCTTCTTCACTTGATTTTCCCTGCGACAAGTGGTCTGTCAGTTCATTCAGCATATTTAATTTATCAATATTATTATCCTGCAAGGCTACACCCATTAAATCAAACGGAGGCAAACCTTTTGATAATATATCTTTTATAATTTTAAACTGTTCATCATCAGCATCGCGGACTAAAGGCACAAGACAACCCGCGGTGTACCTATCTGACATCTCAAATTTACTGTCTTCATCCTGTGGAAGTTGTGCATATAATTCATCCAGTCTTTTCATGCCTTTTTCGTCCAATTTGGCAATGCTTTTTACGTCATAGGGTGACAGGTTTAAATTAAATTGTTTTAAATACTTCTCTTTCAGGGCAAGTTCTTCAGGTGTCAGTGTTTCATCAACAGGTACAGGTTGGGACTGACGCGAAGAAAAATTTTTTGTAGCTTTAGGCTCATCATAAGGCTCTATACCTGCTTTTTGCATATCTTCTTCCAACTTACTCATAAATTGAGATACGCTATACTCCCTGTATTTTTCTTCAATTTTTGAATTGAACAACTGAATTAATTCAGCCTCGGAGATGTCTTTTGTATTAAAGTCAATTTCCGCAAAAGCATGCAAATCTTTCTTTAATAGTTCAAAATCTTTTTCAGTAAACACAGAATTAGATTTTTTCTGATATTTTTTCAGAAAAACATCTTCTTCACCTAATGTTGTATTAATCTTTGTCGCAAAATATTCAAGCAGTCTGCTTAAATCCATCTTTCTACTTCTCCTGTATGTACCATATATTATCTAATATCGGCACCGCAGGAGAATTTCTTTAATATTTGTGAACTGAAAGATTTACATACCTTAATAAAAACTATTCCGGTTCGCCAAGACAAGTACCAAACTGGCAATTTGAGTTATAAGGTTCGTCATTGACAGCACCTGCATTTGTCTGTGGTTCTTCAAGATTATACCTGAGATCTGATGGTGGCTCTATTGTTGGAAGACTTGACGGTTCTTTTAATTCATCAAGTTTATTCGGTATTAATCGTTCATTAAGAGATTCAAAATCTCTTACTCCCGCTTTGCACATGCCTGCTTCTATTGCACAGACCGCAAATACAGGCATCGACAGAAACAACAGACTTATAATTATTAAAAATCTTTTCATACTTTTTCCTTTCTTTATAATCCGGCTAACTATAGCATGAACTATATTTATATATTTTTCATTAGCCTAAAGTTTAGATTTAATAGCAAAAAATTTTTTCACGTGTTTTAAAAAAAATAAAAGGAGTATTCATTAGTATGTCAAACGTATCTTTTCAAGGGAAAAGTAATTTATTTATTTCAGGTGATATATATAATCAATTTGTACAAAAAAGCCAAAATACAAGACGGGTAATAACAAAAGCCCGTGCAGAAAATACGCTTTCAATAAACAAACCTTTTTTAACAATACCCTCACCTGATGATCTGGTAGTAATTATCAGAAACGATCGTGATGGCTTTATGAAAAAATTTCCGGTACTTTCAAAAATTGAAAAAATTGCAGATGATATTTGCAGAAAAATTGAAGATTTACAAAAAAATACAACAGAAAAACTTACAGCATGGATAATCGGCGGCAGCAATTACAAAGAAGATAACGGCAAGACTATTAAGGCTGTAAATGAATTAGGAGAAGTGCTCTGCGATAGAACAGATATTGATACTTCAATTCTTGCCGGTCCTAGATTCAAAACAGCAGATGGTATAGGTATTCAGGGAAACGTAGGAGAAACAAATATCATTCTTACAAAAGGCAAAAATACTGATGTTACTACGCCGGAAGACTTGGAAGACTTCTTTGACATTGTGGAACTTAATAATGTTGAAACCAAAATCGACTAATTTTTACTGCGTTTTTTTGTTTTTTCAAAAATTTCATCAAACGTATAAATAGGTTCCATCTTATATCCGCAATCATCAGACAACGCCCCGCCCATTGAAAATAATTCTTCCTGCGGGTAACGTCTGCAAATTCCGGGACGTGTCCTGTGAATTTTACAATGATGAGTTTCCTTATCAAGATTTTGGCATTCAAATATTAAACCAATATCATCTTTGCCTATAACTTTCAGATATGTATAAAATCTGTGAATATATTTCAGTTTTTCAAATTCTTTTTCATCCTGAATAACATGTTTGTAATGTTTTACATAAATCTGTGTACAACATTTTCCGCAGGCATTACACTTACCGGTTCTGTAATATTTTCTCCGTAATATTTTGGCGAGTATAAATTTTCTTATTTTTAAAATAACGTCTTCAACTTTCACAATAAAATGATAACAGAAGTCAGGACAAAGAATTATAAAGATTTGTAAACTTTTTAATCAAAACTGGCAAAACAAAATATTCAGGGGAATTATAAAAGTACAAAGAGAATAATCTAAAAAACCTTACTGACATAATTAATACTATAACATAACCAAAATAACCAACCTTGACCCCGATACCAGGGGTCTTTTTTTGCGAACTTTATGCGTTTCATCAAGTTTGTTGGCTACTTAATTGCAGGGAAAAGGTATTTAACTCCATTATCCGCACGCCATCTGACATAGCCGGTTTTCGGAGTTTCATCCAGATCAGAAACACTAACCAGAACCCAATTACCTTTTACGGCATGAAGTTTTATAAATTTAGGCATTTTCATTCTGGATACAACCTGCGCATTATCATCAGTTGCGCTTCTCATGTCATTGACGGTTTCAGGAGCATCTTTAAGAACATACAATCCGTATTTACGACCATACATGTTATAAAAATTCAACCAGGACATGAATTTATATGGATCGTCTTTTTTCATCCAGCCTTTGGAGCCATCCTCGTTGTTGTATATAACCTCAACCCAGTCTTCGGTTTCATCGGTAACTGCCATTAGAGCCAATTCTTTTGACGGAATAAATACGACAAATAAGTCGGAAAATTTTATTGTTTCAGGAAAAACTTCTTTTTCATTCCACCTTATACTATGCACAATAGGGGCACCGTCACGAGGTTCTGAACGAAGAGTAATTTCATTTGACGCCTGATACAGCCCCAGAGTTGCCGTATATTTTAAGCTGACTGACTGTGGCATAACATCTGCAGCCAAGACTGCCTGCATCATAGCTAACACAAATACAAAGAATATAATTACTCTTTTCATGAATTTACTCCCTGAAAGTTATATCAGCATAAGTTTTTTGAAGTTTACTTCTTATTGAATTCATTTGCCCTTCAATAACTTCATCAGTTAATGTTGCATTAGTATCCTGCAAGTGAATTCTGAATGCCAGAGATTTAAAGCCGTCTTTAATATGTTCGCCCTGATAAACATCAAAAACTTCACTACCTTTGAATATATTCTGCTGAACAGCACCTTTGATTACACGTTGAATGTCGTCAAAAGTTACATCATCGTTTATGATAAACGCAAGGTCACGTCTTACTTCAGGGAATTGAGGAAGTTTCTTAAATCTTGGTACGCTTTCTTTAATAATAGCTATAATTTCATCTAAATCAAGTTTAAATATAAAAGCATCCTGATTTAACTTCAATTTATCTTTCAAAATCGGATGAATTTGTCCGAAATAACCGACAGGCTGCGGATTTTTACCAAGCACAGTTACAACTGCACTCTTATACGGATGCATTGTTGTATGTGTTGCAGCAAGAGATGATTTATCAAGCGGAACAAGTTTTATTCGTTTTTCAACTCCGAGTTCCGTGAACAATTTTTCCATAATACCTTTTACTGTGTAAAAATCGGTTTCTGCAGTTTGCTGCCAGAGCGAATGTTCAACTTTTCCGGTAATAACACCTCCAAGAATTCTGTTTTCTTCAACACCGGAAGATTTTTCATCCGCTTCACCCGTTTTATAATAAGTTCTGCCAATTTCATAAGCCCAGAAATCTTTTTGTCCGTTGTCATAATTGTATTTCATACAGTTAAGAACACTGGCTGCCATTGTCTGGCGAAGCATTGCATAATCTTCACTGGCAGGATTGCAGACATAAACAGCTTTTTCTTCATCATAAGGTATCATAAATTTATCGAGAAGTGGTTTGCCTATTAAAGAACTTGTGATAATTTCATTCAAACCTGATGACAGCATAATTTCATGTACTTTTTTGATAATTTTTTCTTCCAGAGAAATTTCCGGAGTCTGGGATTTGTTAGGAAGCGACGGTGCAATTTTATCATATCCGTTAATTCTTGCTATCTCTTCAATCAAATCAATCTCGCGTGTCACATCGCCGGCTCTGAATGACGGGACTCTGAATTTCGCCGCGGCATCATTTCCGCCGAGTTTTTCAAACCCTAACTTTTCAAGGATAGTAATACATTTTTCCGGCTCTATTGAGCAGCCTAGAATTCTTTTAATTTGAGCAAATCTCAGTGTAATTTCAATAGGTTCAAGTTTATTTTCGCCGGCTTCAACAACACCCACAACTTCTGCATCGGCGTATTCTGTCAAAAGCTGCATTGCACGCATAAGAGCAGGTTTTACTGCTTCTATATCCACGCCGCGTTCAAATCTTGAGCAGGCTTCACTCTTATATCCGACACTGCGTGAACTTTTTCTGTTGCTTTGCGGAGTAAAATATGCAGCTTCCAGCGCCATAGCAGTTGTATTATCATCAATTTCAGAATTCATACCGCCGAATACTCCGGCAATACAAACTCCCTTTTCTCTGTCGGCAATCAAAACGCTATCATGCGTCAGATTACGTTCAACACCATCAAGCGTTACAATAGTTTCACCCTCTTTTGCGCGTCTTACGCAAAGATAATTGTCGAGTTTGTCATAATCAAATGCATGCAAAGGTGTTCCATATTCAAGCATCACGTAGTTTGTGATGTCAACTACGTTATTTATAGCACGTACACCTGATGCAATAAGCCTTTTCTGCATCCATTCCGGCGACGGCTTAATTTTGATATTTTTCAAAACTCCGATTGAATAGTATTTGCACACATCTGTATCAAGAATTTCAACCTTGAAATCATTTGTTGTTAAATCCTTGGTGCATTCAATCATATTGAATTTAAGAGGTTTATTGAAAATTGCGCTGAGTTCTCTTGCGACACCGACAACAGACATTTGATCCCCTCTGTTGGCCGTAGGTGCAACGTGAATAATAGTATCTTTTTCAAATCCGAGAACATCTTCCACATTCTGTCCGATTTGAACATTCGGAAAAATTCTGTTAAGTATCAATATTCCGTCTTCGTCCTGATATTCACGTTCTGCAACCCCGAGTTCATCGTCAGAACAAAGCATACCCTGAGATTCTACCCCGCGGATAACTGCAGGTGTAAGAGTAAACATTTCTCCTGTTTTTCTGTCAAGAACCTGACTGCCCACAGATGCATAAGGAACAATCTGCCCCTCTTTAATATTCTGTGCACCGCACACAACAGTCTTTAATCCTGTACCTGTATTTACAGTCACCAGATGAAGTCTGTCAGAATTTGGATGTGCATCAATTTTTTCAATTCTGACAGTTTTTATATTGGTAAATTTAGGTTTAACTTCTTCCAGAGCCTCAACCTCAAGACCGCTCATCGTAAGCTCATGTGCAATCTGTTCTTCTGTCACATCAGATAAGTCAACCAATTCATTTAACCAATTTAATGATACTTGCATTTTCTATAATTCCCTCTTAATCACTATTACTTATACCAGAATTCTATAACAAATATAAACGATTGTAAAACTTAATTTATAATACCCCTAACTCCTTGCTTAATATCTTTTTTGTGAGATAATTTTTGTGAAGCTAAATATTATAAATAGCAAATGTACACAAGATATAAAAAAGGAAAAATGAAAAATGGCTAGAAAAACTCCATTGGAAAAAATTAGAAACATTGGTATTGCCGCTCACATTGATGCAGGTAAAACCACTACTACAGAACGTATCTTGTTCTATACAGGGAAAACACACAAACTCGGCGAAGTTCACGATGGTGCTGCTGTAACCGACTTTATGGAACAAGAACGTGAAAGAGGTATTACAATCCAATCTGCAGCTGTAACAGCTGAATGGAAAGGACATCAAATCAACATCATCGACACTCCTGGGCACGTTGACTTTACTATCGAAGTTGAACGTTCACTCCGTGTATTAGATGGTGTTGTTGCTGTATTCTGTGCAGTAGGCGGTGTTCAATCACAATCCGAAACTGTTTGGAGACAAGCAAATCGCTACGAAGTACCTCGTATGGTTTTTGTTAACAAAATGGACAGAACAGGTGCTGATTTCTACAGAGTAGTTGATCAGATTAAAAACAGATTAGGTGCTAATGCATTTCCTATCAGACTTCCTATAGGAGCAGAAGATAAATTCAGAGGCTTAATTGATTTGTTCACTATGAAAGCTGAAATTTATACAAACGACCTGGGTACAGATATCAGAGAAGAAGACGTTCCTGCTGATATGCTTGAAATGGCTCAAAAATACAGAGATGAGCTTGTTGAAGCCATTGCCGCAGAAAACGACGATTTGATGGAAAAATATTTTGAAGACCCTGCATCAATCACTGTTGATGAGTTGAAAAAAGGTCTGAGAAAAGCAGTTTGCGAAAACAAAATAGTTCCTGTAACCTGCGGTACAGCATTCAAAAACAAAGGTGTTCAACTTCTTCTAGACTCAATCGTTGAATTAATGCCTTCACCGGTTGATGTTAAAGCTATTGAAGGTGAACTTGAAGACGGTACTAAAACAGAAAGACACTCTTCTGACTCTGAACCGTTCTCAGCTCTTGCGTTCAAAGTTATGACAGACCCGTTCGTAGGTCGTTTAACATTCTTAAGAGTTTACTCAGGTATTATCACATCAGGTTCTTACGTACTTAATGCAACTAACGGCAAAAAAGAACGTATCTCAAGATTGGTTCGTATGTATGCAGACCAAAGACAGGAAGAAACTGAAGTTTACGCAGGTGATATCTGTGCTGCAGTTGGTTTGAAAGACACCACAACAGGTGATACATTATGTGATGAAAAAGCACCTATCATCCTTGAAAGAATGAGCTTCCCTGAACCGGTTATCTCTGTTGCTATTGAACCTAAAACAAAAGCTGATCAGGATAAAATGGGTATCGCTCTTCAAAAACTTGCAGAAGAAGATCCGTCATTCCGTGTAAAATCAGACACTGAAACAGGTCAAACCATTATCTCAGGTATGGGTGAACTTCACCTTGATATCATCGTTGACCGTATGCTTAGAGAATTCAAAGTAGAAGCTAACATCGGTAAACCACAGGTCGCATACAGAGAAACTATCCGCGGCAACGCTGATCAGGATTCTAAATTTGCCCGTCAATCCGGTGGTAAAGGTCAATACGGTCACGTTAAAATCAGAATTTCACCTGCAGGCGAAAACGAAGGTTTTGTATTTGAAAACAAAATCGTCGGTGGTGCTATTCCTAAAGAATATATCGAACCTGCAAGAAAAGGTATGGAAGAAGCTCTTGAAGGCGGTATCTTAGCCGGATATCCTATGATTGACGTTAAAGTTGAACTTTACGACGGTTCTTACCACGAAGTTGACTCTTCAGAAATGGCGTTCAAAATCGCAGGTTCTATGGCAATCAAAGAAGGCTGCCGCAAAGCTCAACCTTGCATCCTTGAACCTATGATGAAAGTTGAAATCGAAATTCCTGAAGAATTTACAGGTACAATCATCGGTGATATTTCAAGAAGACGCGGACGTGTTGAAGGTCAGGAACCTATGGGCAACACAGGTAACGTAATCGTTAGAGCACTTGTTCCGCT
>CALUTF010000017.1 GCA_944323595.1 Candidatus Gastranaerophilales bacterium
CAAAATGACACCTTGTGAATACAGAAAATACCTTGAAATGTCCTACTGACCGATTACATTTTAGTGGGGACATTTCAAGTATGCCCAACCGACTTGTCCTACATTACTCGGCAGAGTCTTAATGAAAGGAAATCGGTTAAAATATCCGTTATTTTACATCCTAAGGTGTTGGCGGCGGTGTTCCGGCCCCGCGTCCGCGTTTAAACAGATTGGATATTTTTGTGCCAAGATTTTTCAAGCATGCAGGCATTTTGATTTTAAACCCGGCAACCCGCCCTATAACATATAAAACGGCGGCGGCTATTGTTCCGCCAAAAGCCCATTTTTTCCATGATGAATTTTTTACTATTTCATTATCTTTCTTGTCTGTGTTTATAAATTCGTCTGATGACGGCGTGACATTAAACGGCGACATTTGCGGCATATCAGGTACAAACGGAACACTCAAAGGATTCCCTACATACCTTGGTTTTGTGCCTTGAACGTATGCGGCTGCATCAAAATCCAGAACCCCTGACATTGCTAAATAATCTAAGTCTGATATCCAGGACATAACCATACCTTTTCTTTTCTACACATGTATTTAAAGTTAATTTTTTGTCAGAAATTGCGTTTTTTTTAAATATTTGTTACATTTTATTAATATGAATAAGGTTTTAGAGAATAGATATTTAATTGGATTATGTATTTTAACACTAATTGCCGTGTTTGTTTTTGCGGGGCATTATAGTGAAATTCTGCTGGATTTCGGACGGGAGGTTTATTATCCGGAGAGAATTCTTGAGGGTAAAGTCCTTTATAAAGATTTATTCAATATTTACGGACCGTTTTCATATTTATGGAACGCGGTTTTGTTTAAAATCTTCGGGAGTTCGCTTAATACGCTTTATGTTTCCGGCGGTGTTTGTTCACTGCTTGCTGTCAGCGGAATTTATTTAATCTCAAGAAAATATCTTTCTGAAATTTTGAGTTTCTCCGTCGGAATTTTTACAATTGCAGCCGGTGTGTGCGCGGTTAACTTATTTTCGTATACATTTCCTTATTCCTGGGGAATGCTGTACGGGCTGGTTGCTTTTTTGTACTCGTTTTTATTTTTAATAAAATACGTTAAGGGCGGGGAAAACAGTAAAATATTCTTATATATAAGCGCTTTTCTGGGCGGGCTTGCTGCTGCAAATAAATATGACTTTATTCCTTATCTTATATTGATAATTTTTGCTGCGGCAAAGGGAAAAGATTGGAGAGTTATTCTTAAAACCCTTGGCTCAATGATTGCGGTACCGGTTTTATGTATGGTAGTTTTGTTTCTTCAGGGGATGAAAATTTCTGATTTTATTAACTATCTTTTGACTGTAAAGAAAATGGCAGATACGGAAACTTTGCGTTATTTTTATCTGACGCAGGGTGTTTATTTTAATAAAAATGCAATTCCGGTCTGGATTGTAAGTCTTATCAAAACAGGCTTGACGCTCGGCGGTGTTATATGGGGTGCTTCGTTATTTGAAAAGAGAAAAATTCTTTCCGAGACTATTGTTGCGCTTTCAATTTGTTTGGGCTTTTCATTTATGTCACCTGTTTCATTTTCATTTTTTGTAATTATAACGGCTGGCATGATGATGTTCAGACTGAAAGATTATAATCTTTTGATTCTTGCCGTCGGTGCCGTACTTGTAAGCCTTAAATCTTTCTGGGGGCTTTCGTATATGAATTACGGAAACTATTACCTGCCTGTTATTTTAACCGCATTTTTTGCTTTATTATTTTCATTTGTGTCCGGAAAATTTCAAAAGATTACGGCTGTTTATATGTTTGTGATTGCTTTTGCTGTTTTGTACGGGAATATTCAGTCGTTTAAAAATCTTGATTATAAAATTACTACTTCGAAAGGTACAATATACACTAATAAAAGTCTTGCGGAATCCACAAATGCTCTTGTGGCTTATACTGATGCCAAATTTGATAAAGATGCGCGGTTTGTAATTTTTCCTGAGGGGTTAATAGTGAATTTTCTTACCGGCAGAAAATCAGAGGATTTTTATAATTCAATGCTTCCGTTATATGCGGAAACTTTCGGAGAGGATAATATTACTGCCTATTTTAGTCAAAACAAGCCTGATTACATTATTTTCAACAACAAAAGTATGAAAGATTATTATTTTGAATATATTTGTAAAGATTATGCTCTTGGATTCTGCGGGTTTGTTCAGGAAAATTATTCAATGGAAAAATTTATTCAGAACGGTAATAATTACCTGATTTTCAGAAAAAATTAAGAATATATAATTCCTTTTTTGGTTTTGTCCATGATATCCCAGAGAATTTTATCTACAAGTTCTAATTCTTCCTGTTTTTCCGGTGTTTGGGCGGCTTTCCAGTCTGCAAGTTCTTTTCTGAAAATATCGCCGTCAACCAGACAGTCGCCTGTTCCTACACGGGAAGAGTATTTTTCGGTGAATTTCTGATTGAAATCAGCGTATGCTTCGGTTATAAAATCTGAGGCGGTGGAAGCATTTCTTAAAATTATATTCATATCTGCATCAAGGGCTGCTTTTCTGAGTTGTGACATTTGCCCGTCAGAGGTGTCAATATGAATTTTACCTGTATGTTTGCCCAGTCCCATTTCTGTAATCATAGCTTCTGCAAGGTATGTTGCGTTTTTAAGGTCACCTGATATTCCGTAAGAACCGTCTATCCCGAAAAATTGATGTTCAGCGGAATTTCCTCCGTATGAGCAAACTATATTGGAGAATAATTTTTCAAAAGATTGTTCGCCGTTATTGTCTTTATGGTGATACATTGCACCTCCGAATATTCCGCGCGGGTCAAGAGTTATGAAGTTAACTTTATCAGGAATATGCCATGGTTTGCCCATTTGTTTTATCAGATTATTCATAACTTCTATGTTTACTGCATGACCGCATTCGTGGGAAGTAACAATCATTTTTTCATGCGGTTCCATGTGATTATTTGCCGGTCTGCCTGTTGATATTTGCAGGTAGGCTTCAGTAAAATCATCTTTTCCCACACTTCTATGACCTCGTTCAAGTGCTACTGCCTGTGCACGTTTGACAAAGTTTTTCAGGTATGTGAACGGAAATCCGTTTGTTGTCATTGCGATTGATTGGATTATATTTTTGCGTTCTTCAGGTGTTTTGGCTGCAAGTTTAATTTTATTTTCTTTCAGCGTACTTTGGATAACTTCTGCGCGTTCTTTACTGCTGAATGCGGGGGTAGTAACTTCAAGCCGGTCAACAAATTTTACGGAATTTCTTGCGGCTTCGCTTAATATTTGTGCTCTTGAGATGGAGCCGGCAACAAGAATGTTAAAACCTGCTTTTTCGGCTTTCTCCATTTCACTTACCAGCTGCGCCATAGCTCTTTGGTGATATCTGTTCAGGTATTCGCCCAGAATAAAGTTATCAAATTTATCTATGAAAAGTACGGCAGATTTGTTAGGGTTTGCATCTGCCTGTGTTGTCAAAAGGGAGAATACTTTCTTTACTGCGGCTTCCGGTGTCATTGCGGAGGCTTCTCCGAATATGTTTACGCCCTCAGAACCAAAATAGTTTGCATCTATTTCTACATAAGGAACTTTTGCTTCTCCTGCTATTGCTTGAGCCGTAAATCTTCTGCCGCTTCCTGCCATAGGGTCAAGCGAATACAGAATTATTCCTTTTGTGCCCATTTTGTTTGATTTAATCTGGCGGACTATAGACATTGCTTCTTTTTTTGTAGCTTCTTTGCCTATTATATCTTTTATTCTTTTACCTGTGTCAAAGATGATATCTACGGAGCTGTCATCATTTGTTTTTTTGAACAAATCTTTGGCTTCCTTTACGTATTCTGCAACGTCTTTTTCATTAATTTCACGTTTGTCGATGTAGTAACTGACTATTTTTTTCATCAGACGCTGGGTTTTGTCTGGGAAAATACCGTCAAGCATTGCTGAGGCTTCTACGGTTTTTTCAAGTGCACCTTTTGTGAAACTCTTTTTAATATCTTTTCTTAAGAGCGGTTGTTCTTTGAACTCTTTTATGACATCTTCCGTACTCAAAACGGGGATGGAGGCTTCTTCAAAGTTCTGGTACATGTTCTGGATGATAGGATTTTGAATTTGTTTATACAAATTATCTCTTGTATCAAACATTATAAATTTTATATTGTTTGGCGGATTTTTCATAAGGTTGACGTATTCTGATGAAAATGCATAAACACCGTTTCCGGCTTCCTCTAAAGATGCCGAATTTACAAGCATATTGGCAGGATACATCATTATTATATGGGTTTTTGTCTTGTCTTTTGCAAGATTTTTTATTTTTTCATATAAATAAGTATCTTTTATTGCTGTATTTATTTCTACAATATTGGTATTATCTTTGTTAATACGACCAAAGCCGTTTGGTTCATCATTTAATACATGGTAAAGGCTCGGTATAAAATATTGGGGAGTAGTTTTTTGAGGTTCAAATGTTACGTACATATTTGTACCGAGTGAAAGATTTTTCCATACATTACGGGCTTTTTCGTCATATCTTCTAAAATGAGGTCTGTTTTTTAACGGTGTTGATTCCAGCATTAGAGTGTCATTTAATTCATAAATAACGGAATTTGTAAATTTTCTGACATCATCCTTATTTCTTGCAAAAATAGCAGCATTTACTATATTAAAGTTTTCAATTGGTTCGTTATCGCTTTGACGGTATGCAAGGATATCGCTTACAAGCCCTTTTGATAATAAATGATCAGGATTAGGGTTGATTTTTTCTTTTGGCAGTCTTTTGATAATACTGTCAACTTCCCGTAATTTTTTTTGGACTACTTTTTTTACTTTTTTTCTGGCATCTTTATCTTTAAACATTGCGCCGGTAGTATAGTTTTCAAAAAGTCCTATGACGTTATTTCTGTCCAGAGAATCATAGTCGGTCTGTTCTTCATCAAGAGATTTTATTACTGATGCAACTTCTATCAGTGCGGCTTTTATTATGTGATAGTGGTTGATTTCATTTTGACCTGATGCATTTGCAATTTCTTTGGCTTTATTAATAAAGTCGGTTGCCGTATCAGTAGCATGGTATTTTATAATGTCTTCTTTTGTTTTTATTTTGACTATAGGAGTGTCATCCTGACCTTTAAAGCTAAGGGCGTAATTTTTATATGAATTAGCAAAATTTTTATCCATCAAGGGATTTTGTGTGTAAGATGTATTATTTTGAGGGGTTGATTTTTTATTTTTGTTATTCTGCGGGGCAGACTTTATGTTAAATTGCGGTATTATTTTATTTATCAAAACAGACTCCTTAGACTAAGGTATAAAAAATTATTTATTCTATTAAACCGCTAAAATGATTTTTTTTGTTATTTATGTAATAAATCGTTACATAAAAATAGAGGAAGCTTTTAGGCTTCCTCCAAAAATTTAATTTCCGTAAACTCTTCGCTGTTGAGGTTTTTGTCCGTTAAATGCCTGTAATCCAAGGTATTTTGCAGCAGCTCCGAGTTTTTGTTCTATTCTTAACAGCTGGTTATACTTGGCAATTCTGTCAGAGCGTGACATTGAGCCTGTTTTAATTTGTCCGCTGTTTACTGCAACCGCTAAATCTGCGATAAATGAATCTTCTGTTTCACCTGAGCGGTGGGAGATTATTGAAGTATAACCTGCAGCATGTGCCATTGAAATAGCATCCAGAGTTTCTGAAAGAGTACCTATTTGGTTAACTTTTATCAGAATAGAGTTTGCTACTTTACGGCGTATACCGTCAGCAAGACGTCTTGTATTGGTTACAAAAAGGTCATCCCCTACAAGCTGGCAATAGGAGCCGATTTCTTTTGTTAACAGTTCCCATCCGTCCCAATCCTGTTCTGCCATGCCGTCTTCTATTGATATAATCGGATATTTATTAACCCAGTCTTTCAAAAATTCCGCCATTTCCGGACTTGTGAATTCTTTATTTTCTCCTTTGAGTTTATAAATTCCGTCTTCAAAAAATTCGCTTGATGCAACGTCAAGGCATATTTTTATCTGGTCAGTAGTATAGCCTGCTTTTTGGATTGCTTCTATAATAACTTCAACTCCTTCTGCATTTGAGCCTAAGTTAGGTGCAAAACCGCCTTCGTCGCCTACTGATGTAGCCAGTCCTTTTGATTTTAAAATTGATTTCAGCGTGTGGAAAACTTCTGCACCCATTTGGATTGCGTGGTGGAAGTTTTCGGCACCTACAGGTGCTATCATAAACTCTTGAAAATCAATATTATTATCTGCATGTGCACCACCGTTTATAATATTCATCATCGGAACCGGAAGTGTCAGAGCATTTATACCGCCAAGATATCTGTAAAGCGACATTTCGTAAGCCATTGATGCTGCTTTTGCAACTGCAAGTGATACACCTAAAATAGCATTTGCGCCAAGTTTTGATTTATTTTCAGTGCCATCCATGTCAATCATAAATGTATCGATTTCTTTCTGGTGGGTGGCTTTTTCGCCTATAAGTTCAGGTGCGATAATGTTATTAATGTTATTGACGGCTTTCATAACGCTTTTGCCGCCGTAAATATGTTTATCTCCGTCACGAAGTTCAAGTGCTTCAAAAATCCCTGTGGATGCACCTGACGGAACTGCTGCTCTGCCTATTACTCCGCCGGAAAGTTTTACATCCACTTCTACTGTCGGATTGCCGCGTGAATCCAGTATCTGACGTGCAACAATGTCTTCAATAAATGCTGACATATTTCTCTCCTTTTACCATTAGTACCCTTATTTTATCTATGTGAATTTTGCCATAAAACTTTTATCTTTGCAAGTAACTAGGTATGTAATTTTGCTTTTACTTTAAAGATAATATGTTTGATGCTTCCAAAATAACCGAGAAACAGAATAGAAGATGCGCTTACCCAGGCAATAGGTCCTGAGTAGAACATTCCGATGTATCCGAATTTTACGGCAAGATAAACGGCGGCAAATGAGCGTACAAGCAGTTCTGCAATACATGCCAACAACGGGAACAGAGTTTCACCCATTCCTTGCAGAGCGTTTCTGTATATAAAAATTTGCCCGAGGAAGAAGTAAAAAATGGTACTTATCAAAAGATATTTGTGAGCAATATCAATAATTTCTTTTGTGGCAGTACCGATGAAAGCCGCAATGATATGAGTCCCCCAGAAGCGCATAACAAAAGCCATTAAGATACTTAGAATTACGTTTATTGTAGATGTTTTAATGACGCCGAGCCGTATTCTTTTGAATTTTCTGGCTCCGAAGTTTTGGGCTACGTATGCCGCGAGCGCTACTCCAAACGACATCATAGGCATAGTAGCAATTTGTTCAATTCGAAGAGCGGCTGTTACTGCGGCAATGACATTTGAGCCGAAAGTGTTACAAACACTTTGTATAATGATAATTCCTATTCCAAGTATTGAAAATTGAACTGCCATAGGAAACCCTATGCGTAGATGTTCATAAGCGGAGTCATAGAATTTTTTGTCAAATTTAATAAGCCAGTCCGTTTTTTTTAAATGAAGAATAGGCAGTCTGCTTTTAATAAAAACCAGACACATAATAACGGAAATTGCCTGTGAAAGGATTACAGCGATTGCAGACCCCGGCACACCCCAGTGGAAGACTTCGATAAAAACAAGCGCAAGGGCAATATTAATCACTGATGCAATAATCAGTATATATAATGGAGTTTTGCTGTCACCAAGGGCGCGGATAATGCTTGCCAGCAGGTTATAAAGAGTAGTTGCCAGCAAGCCGATAATAACAATTTCAATATACCAGTAGGCTTCATGGTAAATATTTTCCGGAACATTTAGCCAGTGTAAAATAGGATTCATAAAAATAGTGCAAAGCACTGTACAAAATACCGTAACAATTGTACTCAAAATAGTTGAAACTACCGCGGAATCTCTTACCCCGACATAATCTTTAGCCCCGAAACGCTGACCTGTTACAACAGCAAATCCGTTTGTAAATCCGACAATAATAAAAGTGATGAGAAAAAATAAAGGCGCGACAGCACCAACCGCCGCAAAGGATTCGACTCCAAGCAGCCTGCCTACTATTACCAGATCTGCAATATTGTATAACTGTTGAAAAATATTCCCTATTAACAACGGAACAGAGAAAATCAGAATATGTCTAAGCGGGCTCCCTTTGGTCATGTCGGTAATCATAATTAGATTATACAGTAAAATAACAGAATTATAAAAAGTGCTTGAAATTTAAAAATTTTTATGAGAAGATAAAACCTGTCAATTGATGGCAAGGTAGTTTCCGTGAGCGAAGCGAACAAACTACAAAATTTGTGAGAGCAACGCTCGAGACAACTGAGCCTGTGACAATTGAATAAAGTTAAAAAATATGGCAAGGTAGCTCAGTTGGTGAGAGCGCACGGCTCATACCCGTGAGGTCGAGAGTTCGAATCTCTCCCTTGCTAATAAAAAAGAGATAGGTTTAGTCTATCTCTTTTTTATTGTCAGGGATATTATCTTTTTTTGAGTAATTTGGTCGGAAGTAAATCAAATGTCGGTTGGGCATACTTGCCCAACAACTCTATATTACAGTGGTCGGAAACTGCATGATGTTATATTTTTAAACCGGCTTAAATTGGACTTTATTAGGACATAAAATTATAAAAAATGTTTTTAAATCAAACTAAAAACTTTCAAAATCAAAAAAATTCAGAGTCTGCTTAATGTCCAAATTTACCGTTGGGCAGGTATGCCCAACCGACATGTCCGATTAAATTTTTTGATGATATAAGAAAGGTTAACAACAAATAAATAAGGAATAAATATTTAACTTGTTGTTTACTACAATGTTTTTACAATATTAAAATTTCAAACAGCGTATTACTTACATTAATTTATATTTTTACGTTTAGAGAAGTAAACTATAAAATTTTTTTTAAATAAATCATATCCTTTAGTTGTTTCCCATCTTCAAAAATTGGATGTGAGTAGTTATCAATAAAAAAATTTTTTATCCGGTGGGTTTCTTGAAAACCACGTTTTTTATAGAATTCCAGTGTTTTATTATTTTCTCCGGTTCCAAGAATTAAGTATTTAAATTCTGTTTTGTACTTATTACATACAAAATTGATTAATGCTGTTGCATAACCTCTATTCTGGTATTCAGGATATGTTGCAAGATTTTTTATTTCAATGGTTTCATTGTCTGTCTGTATAACAGCGCACGCAGAAGTTAATGCATTATTCTCATATAAAGCAAAAATAGTTGACTGCTTTATATATTTATTAATCATCTTTTCATCTTCATCGCCGATTAACAAAATATCCGTATAATCAGTTTTGTTTGTAGAGATTTTCTTAATTTGCATAAATTAAATATATCATAATTGATACAAAACGAATATACATGCTGTCGACCCGCAACAAGCTTTGGAATGGTGGATGTAAAACTTTAACATAATATAATCATTGATTGAGTAAGTATGCTAAGCTCTGTAATCAAAGTTTGAATTTTGTATTTAAAATCTTCTTTATCTTTTAGTATTATCCGGTTTGTAATATGTCTGAAGTATATATAAATAAAGACAAAGAGGCAAACTATTACCTCTTTGTCAAGAATTAGTTTTTAAAAGAATCCATATATTCCTGCAATTCAATAAAAAATCTTGAAAGGTGAAATCCATCTGCCACCGCATGGTGAATATTGAATGATAGGGGTATTATAACTTTATCATCAGCTTGTGTATATTTCCCCCAGGTCACAACCGGTGCAAGATATTTACCTTCATCAAACACATGGATATCAAAACTTTTGTAATGAATCCAGGGTAAACACGATACATTAAATACGTTTTTAGGTACATTCTTGAAATCAAATGCCCTGCAATCTTTATATTTTTCCAGAGTATTCATAAAGTTATTATGAAATGTAGCCAAATTCTCATTGTATTCTGTAAAAAGCAGTACACATTGCTCATCTTCTTTGTAAAAATGAGCAAAATAGGGATGTATAATGTCATAACACCCGACTTGATTTTCATCATTCCAGCCAAGTTTGAATTCTTCGTGGGAATTTATTATTTTGCTTACAGCCCACATAAAACCCGGATAAAATCTGTAATTATTCTTTTTTACGTAATCTAAAAAGCCTGTTATCTCAATATCACAGGTCATACTTATAACGTTACGTAAATTGTCGATATAATGTCGGAATATATTATATCGTTTCCAGTTGTTATCTTTTATTTCAAATTTCATTTTAACCTCCTTAAATATTACTAGCTAAATATTTAAAGAGGTTTTTGCAATTCCAATTTTTGATGACTTTTGTGTTTTCATAATTTGATTATAACATATATGAGAAAAATACGTATTTCTGTTAGAATTATTAGTTTATCCCAGTTTTCTTTTAAAAGTGCGTCCTGCAAGGGTTAGAGTTATAGCTGCAATTATAATCAACGGAATAAGATTTGTTATAACGTCTTCTATACCCATACCTTTCAGGAAAATCCCGCGGGTTAAGACCATAAAGAAACGAACAGGGTTAAGCCACGTCAAATACTGCAAAGCAACGGGCATATCCTCAATAGGAGAAATAAATCCTGATAGAAGCACCGCGGGCATCATAAATGTCATTGCTGATAAAATTGCCTGCTGCTGGGTATTACAAATTGCAGAAATATATAATCCTACGCCTACTATTGCAAGAAGCGAAATTAAAATCGCAATCATAAATAAGAAAAAAGAACCGGCAAACGGTATGTGGAAAGATACAATTACAATACCTGTCATTACCATAGTTAAAGCCATTGCAATAATCAACGGAGGAATAGATTTTCCTAAGAGGATTTCTAAAGATGATAGCGGGCTTACAATTAACTGGTCAAATGTTCCGAGTTCACGTTCTCTGGCGATTGATAATGCCGTTAAAATTAAAGTTGTAACCAGTGACAACATGGCAACAATTACGGTTAAGATATACCACTTGTATTCAAGATTCGGGTTAAACCAGTTACGTACAGATGCATTTATGCTTGCACCGCTTGTTTTTGGAGAAATTTCTGCTCCGTAGCCTGTGATTATTTGTGAGGCATAACCGGATGCAATTGAGGCTGAATTTGTCTGCCTGCCGTCTGCTATAACCTGAACGGAGGCAATATTTCCTGATTTAATGTCACGTGAAAAATTGTTATTTATCATTATTCCTATCTGGACTTTTTGAGTATCAAGTTTCTTTTTAAAATCTGCTTCATTATCAACGTAATAAAAATTTCTAAACCTCGGGGAGTTTTCAAATTTTGATAAAAGTTCTCTTGACTCAACGCTTTGTGAACGGTCAAGTGTAACCACATCAATATTTTGTACTTCCATTGTCGCCGCGTTTGAGAATATCAAAAGCTGTACTATTGGCAGTCCGATAATTATGCCTTTTGTTTTAGGATCGTTCCATATTGTTATAAATTCTTTTTTCATTAAAGCAAAAACTCTGCGGAAAAAATCTCTTATCATTTTTTTACCTGCCTTTCCTCCGGCTGACGGGCGTGAACTTTTTCCAGTCTCATTGAAGTATTTTTGTAAACTGCAGCGAAAAACAGCAGACCTAAAATTGTTAAATAAATTGCATTTTCCAGTCTGATACTGTTAACACCGCCTGCCATAAACTCACTTTCAACAAATGAAACGTAGTATCTCGGCGGTAAAATTCTGGTCAGATGCTGGAAAAATACAGGCATGGAATTTATCGGGAACATTAAGCCGGAAAGCATCAGAGCAGGCATAAATCCGACACTCATTGCCACCATACTTGCCAGAAACTGGTTTTTTAATACGGAAGAAACATTCAGTCCTATACCGAGTGATGTAAAAAGGAAAAGACCGCTTACTACCAGTAAAACAAGATAGCTTCCTCTAAAAGGTATTTGAAAAATTACTACGCAGAGAAAAATATTAAATACCAGTGACAACATTCCTAAGATAAAATACGGTATGTATTTACCTAAGACTATATGGATTGTTTTGACAGATGTAGAAAGCATAGCTTCCATAGTACCGCGTTCCCATTCACGGGCGACCACAAGCGAGGTTAGCAGAATTCCTATTAACGTCATTGTAATAGCAATTGACCCCGGAACAATAAAATAGTGGCTGTTCAAATCAGGATTGTACCAGGTGCGGATTTCGGCATTGATTACGGGCTGTTTGGCAGATGCTGAATATTTACTTGTTCCAAGCCAGTTATTGGCAATGGCAGTTGCATAACTTTGAACATAATTTGCGGTATTCACCTCCGAGCCGTCTGTAATAACAAGCAAATCTGCACTTTGACCTCTTGCAAGTTTTGTTGAAAAATCGTTCGGTATTATAACGGCTCCTTTAATTTTTGAACGTATAATTGCATTTTCAATATCTTTTATATTGTCAAAATAAATAGAGTTCACATATTTGCTGTGTCCGAAAGATTTTACAAGCGTCGCGACCTCCGGATTCGGGTCATCGTTTTTAATCCCCATGGTTACTCTTACGGAATCCAGGTTTATGCCGTACATGTAAATCATAATTGAGATAAACGGCAGTACAAACGCGATTATTATACTGCTTGGATCGCGGAGAATTTGTTTTATTTCCTTTTTTATGAGTGCTAAAAGTATTTTCATTCTTTTTCACTCTCCTTTATCAGTGTGATGAATGTTTCTTCCATGGTCGGAAGTTCTCCCTCGCCATTTGCTGGAGAGGACTGGGGTGATGGGTTAATTAACCTCAATGCCTTGCGTTTTAATTCATCCGGCGTACCCAGAGCTATTGTTTCTCCGTGATAGAAAAGGCTTATTCTGTCGCAGTATTCCGCTTCATCCATAAAGTGTGTTGTAACAAGAATGGTTACTCCTTTTTTAGCAAGAGATGTAATATGGTTCCAGAAATCACGGCGGGTAAGAACATCAACTCCGGATGTAGGTTCATCAAGAAATAAAACCGGCGGATTATGTATAAGAGCACATGCCATTGAAAGCCGCTGTTTTAACCCGAGAGGAAGTTCTTCACTTTTCTGGTTTTCATAATCTTTTAGACCGAAGACATTAATAATTTCCTCAACTCTTGTGCTGCGGTTTTTAAATTTTATGCCGTAAGCAGATGCAAAAAATTCAAGGTTTTCTCTGACTGTCAGGCTTCCGTACAGAGAAAATTTTTGTGCCATATAACCTAAATTTGAGCGGGCTTTTTCAGGGTCTTTTGTAATATCAATACCCATAATTCTTGCGGTTCCGTTTGTAGGTTTTGCCAGTCCGCACATCATCTTAAATGATGTTGATTTGCCGGCGCCGTTAGGCCCGAGCAAACCAAAGATTTCACCTTTTTTAATGCAGAAAGAATTATTTTTTACTGCGTAAAAATTTCCGTATTTTTTTTCTAAATGGTCAGCTTCTACAGTCAACTCAATTTCAGGCGCTTTGTAATTATAATTTTTAGCAATGAGGGATTCTTCTTTTTTATATCCGCCCATAAGCTCAATAACTTTTTCTTCAAACTCTTGCGGCGTGGCAGCCAGAGCATGCGGTTTACCTTCATAAATCACTTTCCCTTTATCAATAACAACTGCAGTATCAAAACTGTGTGCTTCGTCTAAATACGCAGTTGACCATAAAACTGTTGTTTCGGGATTAATCATCTCCCGTACCATTTTCATTAAATCTCTGCGGGAAATAGGATCAACTCCGACAGACGGTTCGTCAAGCAATAAAAATTCCGGATTACCTAGAAGCGTACAGGCTAAACCCAATTTTTGTTTCATTCCGCCCGACAATGCTCCTGCAAGGCGCTCTTGAAATGGTGCAAGAGTTGTAAATTCAAGCATTTTATCAAAATCATGCGGAACAGCCTTTAAATCTGCATAAAGTCTTAAATTTTCGATAACAGTTAAATCTTCATACAACCCGAATTTTTGCGGCATATATCCGATAAGAGGAGTTAATTTGTCTTTTTGAGTCACAGGATTGAATCCGAGAGTTGAAATCTCTCCTTTATCCGGAATTAAAAGCCCTATGATTGTTCTTAAAAGAGTGGTTTTCCCTGCACCGTCCGCGCCTATTAACCCTGTAATTTTACCTTTTTCAATGTTTAGAGAAAGGTTATCAAGAGCAGTGATTTTACCGAAAGTTTTTGTCAGGTTTTTTATTTCTACTGTATTCACCCCTTACCCCTCACCGGCTAAATCGACCTTTATCGTTACAGGCATACCCTGACGCAAATATTCATCTATGTCATAAATATAAACTCTTATGCGGTAAACCAGATTTGTTCTGATATCTGTTGATTGAACTGTTTTAGGTGTAAATTCTGCAACCGGCGAAATATATCCAATCTGACCTTTGTATTCTCTTTTTTTGCCAGTTTCCGGATCTACAGTATCAGTATATACATTTACCCCCTGACCGTATTTGATGTTTCCTAAATCGGTTTCGTTTACATAAGCCCTTACCCAGACCGGTTTTGTTTTTGCCATAGTGTAAACCGGCTGGCCTTTGGAAACATTTGCACCCGGCTCCTGAACCCGTATCATTATGATGCCTTCTTCCGGAGCATAAACTTTTGTATAATCAAGCTGATTTTTTGCAAAGTTTTTCTGTGCAACTGCTGCATCATAATCAGCTTTTGTTCTGTTTTTTGTGTTTAAAAGGGTGTCATAATCCTGTTTGGAAATTGTGTTATCGTTAACCAGCGGTGCCTGACGTTCAAATTTAGATTCGGCATCAGATTTCAGCGCAAGAGTCCTTTCAACATCCGCCTCCGCTTTTTCCAGATTTGAGACATAATCTTTATCGTCTAATACGGCAAGCAATTCGCCTTGCTTTACTGTATCCCCCTCTTCTTTGAGTAATTTTTCTATTTTACCTGCGACCTGAAAACTCAAATCGACCTGACGGATTTCAATATTGCCGTAGAGTGTTAGTTCATTGTCAACCTTACGGTTTTTGAAATATAAAAATACTAGAGTTCCGCAAACGATTAAAATTAATAATATCAAAACTATTGCTTTTTTCTTCATAGTTGACCTCCAACGGCTTTATATAATGTGAAATAATTTACTATTCTCTGTGTTTTTGCCTGTGCATAATTTGTTTGTGAATTTATAAGTTTATTTTCTTCCAGCAAATATTCAGGTTCTGAAATTACACCGCGGCTAAGTTTTTTTTCTGTATTTTGAAAATTTTGTGTTTCATAATTAAGCTCTGCTTTTGTGTTATCTTCCACTTTACGGTCGTGTTTGATTATACACAGGGCTGTATTAACTTCTTTTACTGCTTCTAAATTCGTCTGGTTGTAATCTTCAAAAAGTTCTTCATACTTTGCTTTTTGAATTTTTAAAGTGGCAACTTTCATGCCGCCTTTAAAAATATCCTGCGTTGCACCCGCTAATATTGCAGCAAGTGAAGATTCCCACGAGAAAAATGTTCCCGGAGCTATTGTATTGAATGCCCATATTCCGACAATATTAAATCTCGGGAAAAATTCTTTTTTAGCAACTCTTACATCAATTTTAGCCTTTTCAAGATTTGCTTCTGCCATTTTTACATCAGGGCGTGAGAAAATTATATCCGAACTTATTTCATCAGGAATTTTTCCGGAATATTCAAAATTATCTAAATCTCCGACTTTCATATCCGCAATATTTGAGGAGGTTTTTCCTGTGAGAACAGCCAGCTGCATCATTGCCGTTTCACGTTCCTTTTGTAAGTTTTCAAGGGTACTTCTGCTGGTTTCAACAATTTTTTTTGCATTATTTAATTCTGTTGAATTTATTACTCCGCGTTCAAATTTTTTATTACTTTTATTTAGAATTTCTTCCTGATTTTGCAAAATTTTCGATTGTTTTTCAATCAGGTCGTCATACTGCAAAATGTTTGTATAAACTGTCGCCACATCGCTCAATAAGGCAAGGTAAACAGCTTTTTCATTGAATTTTGAAGCTTCATAACTTTTCTTTATTGCCTTTGTTTTGTCACGATTTTTCAAAAGAAAATCTGCCTCATAACTTGCAATAAAAGGCAGTATAAAGGCATTATCTTTCAATTGAAAATTATCTAATTCAGGGACTTTTACGCCCAGATAATTTGCGCTGACACTCAATGACGGTAGTTCTCTGCCAAGAGAATATTTTGTCTGCTGCCTGTATTGTTCAACAACATGTCCTGCTTTTTTCAATTCGTGATTGTTGTTTAAAGCTTCCTGAATATAGCAGTTCAAATACTCATCGTTGAACCTCGTAAAGAAATCAATGTTCAATTCCTGCACATCGACAGCAAAACAGCTTTGAGCCATAAACAATAAACTAAATACAAGGAGGAATTTTTTAATCATTTTTACCCCTGCCCCCTTCTTTTAAAATTGCATTAATATATAGTTTCACATTTTCTTTTATGATTTTGATATCTTCCTCGCAGAAGTCTGTCTGCCCGAGCGGTCTAAGTGAAAATGCCGGTAAAATCCGCGGAGAATTCACCTGTGAAAGCATAAAAAGCGTTTTAAATATAACAAGCCTGTCATTGACATCTTTATTTAAAATTCTGGCAACTACGCTTCTCATATAATCCAGTACCGGTGATTTAACTATAAAATCAAGTTTTTGCTGTTCTTTCAAAAGTATAACTATCAAATCTGACGATACATTTGTATAGAAAAAATTGACAAGCCTGTCTGATATAGTTATTAATAAATCTACACATTCTTTTGTGCTCATATTTTGAGGATTTCTGTTTAAATCGAGAAAACTTTTGGAATATTCGATTTGTTTCTCTATTAAATCCTCAATAATCCCGTTATAAAGTTCCTGTTTACCTCCCCAGTAATATGAAATCATGCAAAGATTAACGTCAGCCAACTTGCAAATTTCTCTGATACTTGCGCCGTCAAATCCTTTTTGTGCAAAGAGTTTAGTAGCAGCTTCTAAAATTCTTGATTTTGAATTTTCATCCTTTTTTGTATCAGTGTTCATATTTTTGATTATAAAACAAACGTTTGATTTTATCAATAATTATTTTTTAAACAATTTTATATAAATGAACAACATTTTATCCCAAGCAAATTTGAATTTTGTATGAAATTTGTACTTTATTTAATAATCATATAAAATATGGGTAAAAGTTATTATTAGTCTTTGACATGTATATTTTTTAATTTATTATTTCTTATGTCTAGATTAAGAATTTAACCAATTCAGGCAGATTTTGGAGAAGTCGTGTTTAAAGTGCAGGAACAAATCTTCGGCGTGGCAGCCGTTTTGGTAGAATTTATATTTTTTGGGGCAGAGTGCTTTATTATACAATTCTTCCGTATGCCAGAAATGTACTGTAGGGTCTTTTCCTCCTGCAATAAATAGTGTCGGAGCTTTTATTCTTGTAACGACATCTATTGGCTTAATTTTTTCTTTAGGTATCGGGTATGGTCTAATTGATGCAAATCTTTCAAGTTCAAATTTTTTAAAAGTTTCTGCCCATGCTTCTTTTTTCCACATTTCGTTTTCAATTTTGCTAAAATCTGCAGGTGCTGATACTGCTATAACTTTATCAATAAATCTGCTTTTTGATGCGTAAATTAGTGATATCGCAGCACCCAGTGAAAATCCGGTAAGATAAATTTTCTTATAATGCTGTTTCCTTGCAAAGCGGACAACTGCATCCATATCCATAATTTCTACTGCTGTAAATGTATAAAATCCGCTACTTTTGCCGTGTCCGCGAAAATCAAAAGTTATAACATCAAAGTGTTTGGCAAAAAATTCGGAAATATCCGTAAAAGCATTTGAATCTTTTGTCATACACCAGCCGGGTGCGATAATAACAACTTCTTTATGATGATTGTTATAATAATTAAGGGCTATTGTTGTTTTATCTTTTGTTTTAATCCTAAAATTTTCCATCAATATCCTTTTTATTTATTCTTATAAGACTAAGAAAGCTTCCGCATTATATATACGAAAGCTTTCCTATTATAACAATTTCGGGATTGCTATGTTTAAAATTTTTAGAAAGTTGTGGCAACCGGTTTCTTTTGAGCTGTGGCTCCAGGGATAGCCTGCCAGTTTGCAGCCATAATTTTCTTGAATGATTTTAATGCTGTGTCTTCAAGTTCACCGAGTTCTTCAGCTTCCATAATTAATTCTCTTAAAGGAAGCAGTGCTCTTTGATCTCTTAAAACACCTAATGCAGCGGCAGCACCTGCTCTTACCAATTCATTTTCATTACGGTTTTTCATAACATCTATTAAAGCCGGAACTGCTTTTGTATCGTTCAATTTACCCAGTGAAGTTACTGCATAAATTCTTACGTTAACCCATTCATCGTAAAGCATATTGATAACTTTATCAACGGCTTTTTTGTTGCCGATTTCGCCGAGAGCTCTTGTTGCATCGCAGCGGACATTTACTTTTTCGTGGTCTAAAGATGCAATCAAAGCATCAGTAGCAACATCACCGATTTCAATTAAAGCATCGGTTGCTGTGATACAAACTTGAGGGTTTTCGTCATTAAGAGCTTCAACAAGCGGTTCAACAACGATTTCTCCGCCCAAACGTCCTAACGCACGGGCTGCACGAACTCTTACATCAACATTTCTGTCTTCACGTAAAGATTCAATTAAGTGGGTTGTAGCTTTTGAATCACCCAGTTCACCGAGTGCACGGGCAGCATATAATCTTACAGAACCGTTTTTATCGTGTTTTAAAACTTCAATAAGCGGCTCTACTGCTTTGGAATCGCCCATTTCACCAAGAATTCTTGCTGCATTATATCTTACTTTTTCCGAATTGCTTGTACGTAAATCCATTAATAATTCATCAAAAGTTTTTTTAACTTGCTTTTTCTTGCTGTTAACACTAATTGTCATCTACATTCCTCCGACACTACATTATCATTCTACCTACACTTCTTTATAAAAAATTTTTGGAGAATGATATTGCCTTTTTTACCTACTTTTATTAACTTATGTAAACAATTATTTTTTGTTATCGGTTTAGTGTTTGTTTCAATTAGGAGTTTTTATTAAGGGTAACACAAACACTTTATATTATAATAATAACATATTTTTCTAATCTTCGCTTGCATTATATGTATTATTTATAAAACTCGTTTGAATGTTTTTTTAATATTAAGGTTTATTCAAATATATCAACACGATTTCTGTAATATTTGTTTACAAATGCTACTCACCAGAGATAGTAATAATAAACTCCGTTCCTACCCCGACCTCACTGTTTACAGTAATTTCACCGTGATGTTTTTCTATGATTTTTGTGCATATTGCAAGTCCAAGTCCGGTGCCTACGCCTACACCTTTTGTAGTATATCCGGCTGTAAATATCTTGTGAAGCTCATTTTCAGGAATTCCTTTTCCTGTATCTTTTATTTTTACGATTAATTTATTATCCTGAAAATCCGTGCTGATAGTTATTTTTCCTTGCCCCTCTATTGCCTGGCAGGCATTTATCAATATGTTTGTGAAAACCTGATTAAGCATATTGGGGTAGCATTTTATCATCGGGATATCCCCGTAAAGTTTGACTATATCTATGCGATTCTTTGTTTCGTGTCTGATTAAATTCAGTGTTAAATCGAGTTCTTTGTTTATATCTGCTTCTTGTAATTCTGCTTCATCAAGGCGGACAAATTTTTTCAGGGATACTACGATATTGCTTATTCTCTTTATTGCATCAGAATCAATTTCATTGATTTCTTTGAATATATCAGCGATTTCGGGATCTGAAATTTGCGGGATAAATTTTGCCATGATACCGTTATTTGATTTGATAGATGCTACAGGGGTATTAATTTCATGTGCTACACCTGCGACGAGTTGACCGAGAGATGCCATTTTTTCTGAATTTATCAATTGGATTTGGGTTTCTTTTAATTCTTTGAGTGCTTTTTGTAATTCCTGAACGGTGCGGATGTTTTTCTGGTAGAGTTCGGCTCTTATGATTGCACTTCCGAGCTGGGAAGATATTGCTTCCAGAATTTCGATTTCATCAGGGAGTTCTCTAATCTGGCGGGTCAGTAAAACTATGATGCCTGTTACGTTTTGCATATTATGAACAGGAACTATTATCCTCATGACAGGTTGTTTTAAGGGCGTGGCGCCAATGTATTCTATAAGACAGTTATTTACTGAAATCTCGCGTGCTGCAATAGTTTCCATTGTCTTTTTATCAAATTGTACGGTCTGCCCTGCTTGTGTACGAGAAGTGTCTCCGAAAGCTTCTTCTATTTTAAATCCGTCTTCGGAACTTGATGCATAATATGCACTGTATGCTCCAAACATCATGGAAAGTTCAGAGAGTGTCGATTGGAGAATTGTAGATATATCTATAGATTCTCTTATTATGTTGGAAACTTTGTTTATGAGTGCAATACGGATAGCCTGCGATTGTGCATTTTTTTTAATTTTTTGAAGCTCTTCGTTTTCAAAACTCAGCGTTTCAAGATTTTTATTCAGGAGATTTAATCTTCTGTTAAGGGTTTCATTTTGGACTTGTTCTGTTACATCAGAAAAAATCATAATGGTGTATTTGTTTCTTTTGATGGCAGTTAAGTCAAAAAACTTTGTCTCTGACGGCGGAACCTGATATGAAATCCGTGAGAAAAAATCTTCCTTTGAATTAATTGCATTAAAAATAGGTGAATAATTTTCAATGCCATCATTACTCAAAGGGCAAATTTCAAAGTTAGTATTATGTGAGAATTTTTTTATATCCGTAAAGTTTTGGAAAACCCGTTCAAATGAATGGTTTTTATAAATAACATTATATTTGTTATCCGTGACTATTACAGCATCCCTGAACTGACTGAAAAAATCAAACTTTCTCATAATATTATTATATATAAATATCATGAGAAAGTTAATATATAAAAACTTATATTATTAATGAATTATCACTGCAAATAATTTTTATTTGAACAAACCAGTGATTCCGTTCCAAACCCATTTAGCAGCTTTGGCTATACCGTTGCCTATCCATTTCATGCCATTCCATATTCCGTTACCGAGCCACTTCATGCCGTTCCAAATGCCTTTGCCAGCCCATTTTAATCCGTTCCAGATACCTTTTCCGATAACACCGACACCTTTAATTATTCCGGGCAGCGCAAGACCTACGCCCATTCCGAGTCCGATACCTGCACCTATAGCCCATGGATTAGGACCGCAGCATCCGCCAAACATTACCGGTGGAGGACAAAAACCGCCTATTAGCATCGGAGGTCTGCAAAATCCGCCGAAAATAGGACCCATCGGCATTGGTGCTACAGGAATGCATGGTCTGCAGAACCCGCCAAATCCCGGTCTCATATTATAATTATTGAAGCTGTTGATTATCCCGACGTAACTCATTCTCCGGTTATCCCCAATTTAAATCCCATGTATATAAAGTATATTTATATGGAAAAATTGCCTGTAATATTTTTACATGTTACAAAAAATTAACAAATTTTCAGTGCATCTGATACTATGAAAATATTTACTATGTGGTAAAATACAGTTGTAAAAAGGAGTGCTTGAGATGAAAGTTTTAATGATTAACGGAAGCTGCAACAAAAACGGTTGTACATATACTGCTCTTAGTGAGATCGCAAAAGTTTTAAATGAAGAGAATATAGAAACAGAGATTATTCAAACGGGAAATGCTCCGATTAGAGATTGTATCGGATGCGGCGCCTGCCGCAAAACAGGTAACGGCTGTGTATTTAAGGATGATATAGTCAATGAAATTATTGAAAAGGCAAAAAGTGCTGACGGTTTTATATTTGGCACTCCTGTTTATTATGCACATCCAAGCGGCAGAATTCTTTCATTGCTTGACAGAGTATTTTATGCAGGCGGTGCAAATTTTGCCTATAAACCCGGGGCTGCCGTTACTTCTGCAAGACGCTCCGGAACAACAGCTTCTTTTGATGTATTAAACAAGTATTTTACTATATGTAATATGCCTGTAATATCATCAAATTACTGGAACAATGTTCATGGAAACACTCCTGATGAAGTAAGGCAGGATTTGGAAGGGCTTCAGGTTATGCGTAATCTCGGACGCAATATGGCATGGATTCTTAAATCTATTGAAGCCGGTAAAAATGCCGGAATTACAATGCCTGTACAGGAAGAGCGTATATACACAAATTTTGTAAGGTAATATGATTGAAAATTACGAACAATATCTGGATTTTTTAACCGGAAAACTGAATAAATTTTTTGAAGCGCAGGCTCCGTATATTTTTTGCAAAAGAGGCTGTGCAAAATGCTGTCAGGAGGGTGAATATCCGTTCTCTCAGATAGAGTTTGATTATTTGATAAGAGGTTTTACCTCTTTGCCTAAAGAAACCAGATTTGAAATATTGAATAACATCGCGCAAATTAAATTAGCAAAGAAGAATTCAACAGAAGAAAAATTTTTGTATCAATGTCCGTTTTTAATAAATAATGAGTGTTCTGTTTATGCGTACAGAGGCATAATATGCCGTTCATTCGGCTTGATATATACAGTTGCGGGAGAAGCGAAGCCCAAAATTCCTTTCTGTGCATATAAGGGTTTGAATTATTCAAATGTTTTTGATACTGAGACCGGCATGATTCCGACAGAAAAATACAAAGCTTTGAATATAGACAAAGAGCCTCTTGCTTATAATGTAAGTTATAATTTTCTCACAAGCGAAGATTTCGAAAAAATGTTTAAGTTCAAATTCGGAGATAAAAAGCCGCTTATTGATTGGTTTTGATATTCTGGTATAATAAATATGTGAGCCGATATAGCTCAGATGGTAGAGCAGCTCATTCGTAATGAGCAGGTCAAGGGTTCGAGCCCCTTTATCGGCTTTAATTTTAAAGATTGGAGATGAGATTTTAATGGAAACAAAAATGAATATTGACTGGGCTAATCTTGGTTTTGGGTATTTAAAAACAGATTACCGTTTTGTAACAAATTACAAAGACGGCAAATGGGATGATGGTGAACTTTCTACTGATGCAACAATAACATTGAGTGAAAGTGCCGGTGTTTTACAGTATGCGCAAACATGTTTTGAGGGCTTGAAAGCTTACAGAACTGTTGACGGGCATGTTGTATGTTTCCGCCCTGATTTGAATGCGCAGAGAATGGCAGATTCCTGCCGCAGACTGGAGATGCCGGTTTATCCTGTTGAAAAATTTGTTGAAGCTGTGGAAAAAGTTGTTAAAGCTAACATTGATTATGTACCTCCTTACGGCACAGGTGCAACTTTGTACTTAAGACCTTATATGTTCGGCAGCAACAATGTAATCGGCGTAAAGCCGGCAGAAGAATATCAGTTTAGAATTTTTGCAACTCCGGTCGGACCTTATTTTAAAGGCGGAGCAAAGCCTATTACTGTCAGAATATCTGATTTTGACAGAGCAGCTCCTCGCGGTACAGGACACATTAAAGCAGGATTAAATTATGCGATGAGTCTTCATGCAATAGTTGATGCTCATAATCAAGGTTTTAACGAAAATATTTACCTTGATCCTGCTACTAGAACCAAAATTGAAGAAACAGGCGGTGCAAATATTATTTTTGTAACTAAGGATAATAAAGTTATTACACCGAAATCAAATACAATTCTTCCATCTATTACAAGACGTTCTTTAATGTACGTTGCAGAGCACTACCTCGGGTTAAAGGCAGAAGAGCGGGAAATACGTCTTGAAGAAGTTAAGGACTTTAAAGAATGTGCACTTTGCGGTACAGCAGCGGTTCTTTCTCCTGTCGGCAAAATTGTTGACCACGGAAAAGAAATACTTCTTCCGTCCGGCATGAACGAAATGGGTGAAATTACAAGAAAACTTTATGACACCTTAACCGGTATTCAAATGGGAAGAATAGAAGCGCCTCAAGGCTGGCTTAAAGTTATTGAATAATTTTTATTTTTGATACCGGCAATTATATATATAACAAGTAAAAAGTCCTGCGACAACAGGACTTTTTTACTTGTTTTTATGGCTGTATATTCTATATGCAGATTCAGGCGGGATGCTTCCTGCCGCAAATATGTCTGCATAATTATTTTTGTTCAAGAGATACGAAAGAACAGCTGTGTTCTGAACATTATAGTCGTTAAGCAGTTTTTGCCATTCGTCTGCAATTTTAATTACATCACTATCATTATGATGACGGTAGATAAATTTATCAGAAAATAGGATTGATTTTTTAGGGAATTTTGATTTTACCAGCAGTTCTTTAAATTTCATTAAATCTTTAAAATTATATTTACCTGTTTTTACAAGATAGTCAAGCTGTTCATAAATTGATTTATACTCTTTGTCAGCGGTGCAAAGAATTTTTGTATTGAAGCTATCCAAATATTCAAATATTTCATTGTTCAAAATATCCATATTGGCGTTCAGATACAAACTTTCATCATAGTCGGGCAGAACAACATGAGGATTTATTTTATAAAAAGCAGCGCTTGATGCGGAATTTTTATCATAATAATCAGCATAAACAATTTTCCATGCCCCGACACGTTTTAGCTGCAGTAATTCCATATTGTCCGTAAAATATACATAGTCCCATTCCGGATTAACAAATGTTGGATTGATAAAATTATCATAGCTTCCGATATTACAGGTGTATACAACTTTTTTTGTTTTGCGTTCCTGATTAGGCGGCGCTGTAATGTTTTTTAATATAACTTTTGGCGCATCCGGCAGTTTTGCTGATTTTTGCTTTTCTGTGGGCAGAAAGAATTTTATTGTATATAAAAGTCGCTGTTTTATAACATATAAATCATCTTTTTCAGTAATTCTGAAAATATTTATAAATCTTGAAAAATTTTTGTTGTGAGAAATGAAAAAATCCCAGAAACTTCTGCCGTCCAGTTTGTGAGTCAGATAAAAGGTGTTGAGAGTGAGAGCTGAAAATCTTTTTATCCATACAAGAAGGAAAAATCCGGATTTTTTCATTATTAATTCTTCTGTCTTATATTCTTGCAGTTCAATCGGTATATTATTGTAAGGAGATTTCATATAATACATATACCAGCGCAGGCTGAACGGTAAATTATTGTATATCCATGGTTTTTTAAAGCCTGTGTAGTGAAAGATTACGGGATCTTCCGCGGCTTCAAGAACCTCCCTATCGGAGTATACAATCTGGGTCTGTTTCCTGTCTTTATATATAGGGAAATTTATCTGTGTAACATTAAACTTGCATGGCAGAAATTTTACTCTGCCATAGCATACTTTGTTATAAATATACTGGTCAACTGACCCTTTGAACTGTCCGATATAAGTTTCAAGTTTTTGTTTGAGATTATCACTTCTCATCAGTTTTAGATTCATAAGCATGACACCGGCATTGAAAAAACAGCTCATATCCGGAATGTCTAATAAATTTACAACGAAACTGTGTTTCATATAATGATATAAACTGAATACTCCGCCTACGTAATTATTATGGAGCTCTACAGAATAAAGTTCAGTCAGGTCTTTATTTATGAGAGTGTCAGTATCAATATAGAGAACTTTATCATAATCAGGCAGCAATTCCGGAATTAAAAATTTATATAAAGATGCGTTTGTGACATATTTATGCCTGCAGGGCTTATTTTTGTAAGGCTCACCCACGTCAAACATTTTGAAAGAACAATTGTCGTAATTTTCACAAATTGATGCAATTTTGTTTCTGTCTTCCTCTTTTACTTTACTGTCCACAATACAGTAGATATCATAAAAAGTGTCGGGGGTTGCATTTTCAAGAAGTGAAATTAAAGTAACGGCTGTTGAAAAACAATATCTCTCATCCGTTATCATGCATATAGGAATTTTTTGCTCTCTCATACTAAAATTTTATCATAGATAATATCTTTTGATAAAAAAAATAAATAATTTTCAGTTATTTGGTATAGAAAATTGGAATGTAGTAAAATTATTTGCCGAACTTTTTACGCTGATACTGCCGCCGTGTGCAAGTATTGTTTCTTTTGCAACATATAATCCTAAGCCTGTTCCTACTTTTTTGTGTTTTTTAGCGTAAGAAATATATTTGTCAAAAACGTCGTTAGGGTTCTTCAGATTAATTCCGGGACCGGTGTTAGTTATTGAAAAATGGGCAGCTTGCTCATCCTGATAAAGCTCTATATCAATATTTGTGCCAAAGGGGGCGTATTCAACGGCATTACTCATAAGATTCAGGATTACTCTTGACATTTCCATCTCATCGGCCATAATTTTTATTTCCGAAGCATTGCAGTGCAAGTTGACCGGTTGTTTTTTATCATTTGACAAAAATTCAATTTGCCTGATGCATTCACATACAAGTTTTTTAAGACAAATCATTCGTTTTACAACTTCAAGTTTCCCGTTTTCAATTTTTGAACGAGTAAGAATGTTATCTATCATTAGTTTAGAATATTTAACCGAACTGAAAATCTGGGACATAATTTCCTGCCTGTCGGATTCTTCCTGAACTTCGTTATTCATTAAAAGATTGAAAGCAAGTATGGATGCGTTTACCGGAGTTTTTAAATCGTGAGTCACCATCGCCAGAAAAGATTCTTTCATTTCCATACTGTTCATATAATCTGCTTTGCGTTCAATTAAATGGTGAATTTCCGCTACCAGAATATTTTGATTGAAAGGTTTTGTCAAATATAAATCAGCACCATGTTTATATGCGTGTTCAATATAATTAACGTCGTGTTTTTTAGCAATAAAAATTACAGATGGCACCCGAACCTTTTGCGCTTCAAGGTTTTTGATGTATTTTAAAAGTTTATAAAAACTTTTTAATTTTTTGTTGCAGCATAAAATGCAAACGTCTGCAGATTGCAAAGAGAGTGTATTTGCGCCTGTATTAATATGGTTTATATTACAAAATCTTACGTTAAACCTGTGCAGAATACATTTGTAATAAGAAATATGCCTGTCCTCTTCTACAATAACAAGAATTTTGGAGAGCTTTAAAGGGTTATTGTTCAATAACTGGTTCTGAATATTATTCTCCTCATTTTTGTTAATTTGCCAGAGCATATATAGATTTTATATATAAAAAAGTAATATACAATTACCCATTATGGTAATAAGCTTTGCTTAAAAAAAATTTGATGATAAAATTTTATTATGGCTGACACAATGGAAGAACTCATATCACAGATAAAAGACCGGCTTGATATAGTTGAAACGGTATCAGAACAGGTCATTTTAAAGAAAAACGGCAGTCACTACTGGGGATTATGCCCGTTCCATAAAGAAAAGACCCCGTCATTTTCAGTAAATCCAAGTCTTGGTATTTACAAATGTTTTGGCTGCGGTGAGGGTGGTGACGCACTTTCTTTTATTATGAAGACAAAAAACATCGAGTTTATGGATTTAATAAAAGAACTTGCCGAAAAGTACGGTCTTGAAATGCCTGCAAGCTTTAAACGGAGCAGTACGTCAAAAGATTTGAAAGAACACATGATGGAAGCGTGCCGGAAAGCTGCAGAGTTTTATCATAAAAGACTGCTGAAAGACGTATCCACAGAAACCGGAAAAGTTTTGAAATATTTGAACGGGCGGGGAATTAATGAAGATATTATAAAGAAATTTACCCTCGGTATTGCCCCGAAGTCATTTACGACACTTTATGATACATTGAAGAATGAATTTTCTGATGAAGTTCTGGAAAAAGCAGGTCTTGTATTGAAAGACCGTGAGAACAAATTTATAGATCGTTTCAGAAACAGAGTTATAATTCCTATCCAGAATGAATTCGGTGATTATGTGGCATTTGGTGCACGCGCTGTGGAAGAGGGACAATCTCCTAAATATCTTAATTCGTCAGACTCTGCTATTTACAATAAGAGCAAATTGCTCTACGGGCTTTATACTGCAAAAGATGCTATAAAAGCCGAAGACAGCGTAGTTTTAATGGAGGGATACTTTGACGTAATTTCCGCACAGGCACATGGTATCGAAAACTGTGTTGCAGCCTGCGGAACGGCTCTTACGTCTGACCACGTAAAATTATTGTCGCGTTATACAAAATCAAGAAGAATATACCTGTCATTTGATACTGATTCCGCAGGCCAAAAAGCTACCGAGCGCGGTGCGGAAATTATACGGGAAGCGTTTGAGGGACTCGGAGATATTAAACAGTTTGACGAAACTTACACAACCTCATCTGATGACAAATATTCCTGCGAAATCAGAGTTATTGCACCGCCGGAGGGTAAAGACCCCGATGAATTCATCCGTACGGCAGGTGCTGAAAGCTATAAGGCTTATATGCAGCACGCGCCGCTTTTGATAGATTTTCAAATGAATAATATCCTGAAAAGTAAACACGAAATAAAAACACCTCTGGATAAAACAAATCTTGTAAAGAAAATTATCCCCGTCTTACAGGAAATAAAAAATGATATAGTACGCGCCGAATATGCCAAAATGGCAGCCCACGCACTGGAAATAGACGAAACAGCCCTTATGCGCGAAATACAAAAATCAACCATTACGGTGAGCCGTCCTACAGATAATATTGTTAAAATTGTAACAAAAAATTCATCAATTCTCGAAAAAGCGCAAAAAAATTTATTGAGCATTTTTTTTGTAGCAGACAATCGTTTCAACCTGCAGCAAATAGATAAAATGATAGGCGAGATGCAGCTTGATGACGAAACGTTAATAATTGTAAAATCTACAATTGACAAATTTTTATGTAGCGTAAATAATGTAAAAGAATTGATTGAACATTTATATACAGAATTTCTTCAAAAGCCGGAAGCACAAAAGGTATTGACAGATTTAATAACAACATCACAGATGTATAGCCATTTGTCCGAACAGGACATGCAAACAGCAATAGAAGAAACTAAACGCAAAATAAATCAAATTCAACACGAAAAAGAACGCGAACAGTTAAGAAATTTGTACAAAAGCGCAAATGATGATGAAATAGAAGCCCTTAAACTTCAGATGCAGCTAAGAGATAAAATAAATAACAGAAATAAATCGGAGAAAATGAATGACTAAAAAAAGACAACCCAACTCCTCAATTGTAAGTATTTTAGATGAAGATAATCTGGATTTACACGAAATTGATGAGGATGGAGCATTAGGCTCTGAAAATGATAGCGTAAATTACATGAATATGGACATCAGTACTGATAACATTGAAGATATCGTTACCGAAAAAATGGGTAATAAAATGAATCTTGATGATATCTACATGATGAACGATTCAAGTGAAGAGGAAGACGACAGCGATTTTGAACTTCCTAAAGGTATTGCGGTAGACGATCCTGTAAGACTTTATCTTAGAGAAATAGGCAGAATAAAATTATTATCTGCAAACGAAGAGATTGAACTGGCAAGAAAAATTCTTCAGGGCGGTACACCCGGCGCTATTGCAAAAAGAAAACTGGTACAGGCAAACTTGCGTCTGGTAGTAAGTATAGCTAAAAAATATGTAGGACGCGGTATGCTGTTTTTAGACCTTATTCAGGAAGGCAACCTTGGTTTAATCCGTGCGGCAGAAAAATTTGATCACGAAAGAGGTTTTAAATTCTCAACTTATGCAACATGGTGGATTAGACAGGCAATTACAAGGGCAATTGCCGATCAGGCAAGAACAATCCGTATCCCTGTTCACATGGTGGAAACAATTAATAAACTGAAAAAAGTTACACGCCGTCTTGCTCAGGAACTTTCAAGAAAACCGACCGAAGATGAACTTGCAATTGAAATGAATGTTTCAATCCCTAAACTTCGTGAAATCATTAAAATTGCACAGGAACCGCTTTCTCTTGAAACTCCAATCGGAAAAGAAGAAGATTCCCGTCTCGGTGATTTTATTGAAGACAAAGAAGCAGATGCACCAATCAAAACAGTTGCATCAGAACTTTTGAGAGAAGATCTTGCAGAAGTTCTCTGCACACTTTCTCCAAGAGAACGTGATGTTTTGAGACTTCGTTTTGGAATGGATGACGGACGTCAGAGAACTCTGGAAGAAGTTGGACAGCTCTTCGGTGTAACACGTGAACGTATAAGACAAATTGAAGCAAAAGCTTTGAGAAAACTACGTCACCCGAACAGAAGCAAACGCTTGAGAGAATATGTAGAATCATAAAAACACACAATATATAAAATCTAAAAAGATTCTTCGAAACCGGTTATTTTGACCACAACGGAGAATCTTTTTTTTTACTTAAAATTTAATGTCATAGAAAGATTGATTTAGAATTTTGGGTTATATATTCGATGGACAAAAAGCGAGATTTTTTTATGGAAATATGTTATAATAGAATATATGAAAAAGCTTGGATTCAGTTTAGCGGAAGTATTATTTACCTTAGGTATAATCGGTGTTGTTGCTGCTGTGACGCTGCCGACATTGATAAATAATTACAGGGAAAAAGAAACGGTAACCCGTCTGAAAAAAGTATATTCCACAATACAAACTGCGTATAATTACACAATGATGGAGGAGGGTCCGACAAAGTTCTGGGGGGCTTTAAGGGGTGTTGAAACCGGCGGTGAACTGGTATTGCTTGACAAATTTTCTAAATATATGCATTTTACAAAAGTATGCGGACACGATAGGGGCTGTTTTCCTGATCAGCATTATTTGACCGTAAAAAATACCGAATATGCAAACTGGAATGAACTGGGAGACAGGGCAAAAGCAATTCTTCCTGACGGGACACTTATTATGTTTAATATGACCAAGGCAGGAGAATCCGATGCACAGATTTATGTTGATCTGAATGGATTTAAAGGTCCGAATAAATTAGGGGATGACTTCCATTACTTTTTTGTTTACGACAACAAAATAATTCCTGCAGGTGCGCCGGCCACTCAGGGCGAGGAATATTTTGTACAGTATTGTTTGACTGAAAAAGGTTATGGCTGTACTGCCTGGGCGTTATATAACGAAAATTTGGATTATTTACACTGCACTGACCTTGACTGGAACGGTAAGAAAACGTGTAAATAAACGCTGGCTTTTTTAATTTCGTTAATCTTTTGTTAAATACGGCTGAGTATATAGTGTTGTATGCAAACGAAATGTTTGCACCTCACCCTAGCCCTGTTGGCACCCTGTCTTGGATTTGCTCCACGCTCACGGATACTCGGCAAAAAGCCTGTCGGCTAAGCTGTCTCGTTCCGTTTGCAATCCGGACTAACTTCGTGTCGTCTGTCCGCAAATCCGCTCTCCAAATTGGGCGAGCGGAAAGACAGACTATATTGTCATGCTGAACTTGTTTCAGCATCTTAGCTTGTAGAATGTCATACCTCACCCTAGCCCTCTCCTACTTAGGAGAGGGGAGTATAATTTACACAAAAGCCGGCATTTAAATGGTATACAAATTCCTTTGAACATCTAATACAAGCGACAATTCCAATGTTGAGGAGTAGCAATGATGCAAACGAAACGTTTGCACCTCACCCTAGCCCTCTCCTACTTAGGAGAGGGGAGTATAATTTACACAAAAGCCGGCATTTAAATGGTATACAAATTCCTTTGAACATCTAATACAAGCGACAATTCCAATGTTGAGGAGTAGCAATGATGCAAACGAAACGTTTGCACCTCACCCTAGCCCTCTCCTACTTAGGAGAGGGGAGTATAATTTACACAAAGCCGCCATTTTAAAGATGTTTAAAATTTTTTGAACACCTAATATAGGCGACAATTCCAATATTGAAGAGTAGTGTTGATGCAAACAACAAACTTAAAATCTGCAAGTTTTAACTATTTTGTTAAGCTCTTACGATTTCTATAAAAGCCGCCATTTAAATGGTATACAAATTCCTTGAACATCTAATATAGGCGACAATTCCAATATTGAAGAGTAGTGTTGATGCAAACAACAAACTTAAAATCTGCAAGTTTTAACTATTTTGTTAAGCTCTTACGATTTCTATAAAAGCCGCCATTTAAATGGTATACAAATTCCTTGAACATCTAATATAGGCGACAATTCCAATATTGAAGAGTAGTGTTGATGCAAACAACAAACTTAAAACCCGTAAGTTTTAACTATTTTGTTAAGCTCTTACGGTTTCTACAAAAGCTGGCATTTAAATGATATACAAATTCCTTGAACATCTAATACAGGCGACAATTCCAATATTGAAGAGTAGTGTTGATGCAAACTTATGTTTGCTAGATTTTTTGGGTAAATATTGCATAGAAATCATTGCATAGCATAAATATCATCAACAAAATCAGCATCATAAAGAATGTTGAGCTAATTTTTTCCATAACTTTTTCATCGACGGGTTTTCCGTGAATTTTCTCTAAAATAAGGAAGAGTGCGTGTCCGCCGTCAAGCGCGGGTATAGGTAAAAAGTTAAATATGGCAAGGTTCATGGAAATCATTGCAGTAAGCAGCAGTCCGTAGAAGATTCCCTGATTGTCAATAATATTTCCGCCGATTTTTGTGACAACTACAATACTGTGAAGATATTTAAGCGGAATTTTACCTGTAAATAATTGTTTCAGAGTAATAAGCATGCCGCTGGTTTCGTTATACAGATACTTGTAACTAACGGCTATGGCAGAAAATACCCCTTTTACCGGCATCATTTTTTCATCAGCAACATAAGAAATACCGATTAATCCTGATTCATTCGGATAAATTGTATTGAGGTCAATACGCTGTCCCATCCGTTCGACCGTCATTTCCAAAGGATGAACATTATCGGCAAGCGCGTATGCAATATCGTTTAAAGAACTTTCTCCGTCTGCAATCCAGTATTTAGGATTTTTAATTGAATCCCGAATATTTTTTTGTTTATCGTTAAGTTCAATTTGTTTATCCTGATAGATAGCTACACCGCGCAAAACATTCCGATCAAGATAAATTTTTTCTTCTCTTTGCTGCTGTGGAAGTTTAACAAGCGAATCTTTCAGTATAATTTCATTACGCTCATAAGCGTGGTTGTAACTTTTCAATCTTTGATAAACAGATTCCAGCTGACTTTCGGTAACTTTACCATCATTTTTAGCGCTGTACATTGCGTACAACCTTAATGCGTATCTGGAAGTTACGTCAGAACCGTTAATTTTAACAATTTTATCACCTTTTTGTGCTCCTGAAGTTTCTGCTGACGGTGATACAGATTTTCTGTATAAATATTCAATTAATTCGTCACTGTCTTTTGTAAGAGAATCCGTTAGAGGTAGCAGCTTTTCGCCGTTATAACTTAAATCAATTGTATTAAATGAAATATTAGATTTTTCAACAACTTTTTCAAATTTAATATCATAAGTGTTTGACGGCAGTTGCCCCCATAAAAGAGCGGTAATAAATACAATAACAAACGCACAGACAACGTTAGCGAGAACACCTGCAGATATTACGATAAATCTCTGATAAACCGGTCTGTTTGCAAATCTGTCAGGGGAGTCTTTCGGGAGTTTGTTTTCGGGTTCGTCGTCAGGGAATGATACATAGCCGCCAAGTAAAAATGCATGAATTCTTACAGTTAAATCTCCAAACTGTTTTTCCCATAATGTTGGTCCGATAGGCAAACCAAATCCGAATGCGGACACTTTCATTTTAAACATTTTTGCCGCAAAAAAGTGCCCTGCTTCGTGTACAAGAACCAGTATACTTAACAGCAATATCATTATGATTATTGACATATATTCCCCTTTAAAGTCTCACTCTCTTTATATTTTACCATAAAAGCAAAACAAGATAATAATCATGATATTTAATTTTACGAATTCTGAATTTTTGCGCGTTCCAGCAGGTTTGTCGGCATATTTTTCTGTTCCTGATTGTATCTGTACTGTGTGAAAGCCCGTGAAACTCCTGCTACAAACATCCCCATAAACAACATTCCGAATAAGAATGGCACACTTGTTATTAGAGCTTTTTGTTTACAAAGTTTGGCAAATTCATTTTCTACGGTTGTTTTATTTTTTTCTGCCAGTTTTTTTGCAAGTTCCGGAAGTTCTTTGTACGCCGGCACGTGTATGTCTTGAGATATAGTATCTTTAAAGCTGTCTTTTTTGCGTAATATTTTTTTGAAGCCGCGTTCGAACATTTCACTGCCGGTTACTACATAAAATCCTACCAGAGGGAATCGGAATAATGTTTCTAAAAAGTTTTGTTTTCCTCTGTCTGCTGAAGAGCCGAAATATCCTGCTCCGCCAAGCAGAACGCATGACGTTAATTGTCCGTGGCTCAGGCTAAGTTTTCCTTTGTCATCACGAAAATCTAAGCTGAAATATTTATTTACTGTTGCTGCTTTTTTCTCATTATTTTTAAACAATACGCTTCCCGGTGTCAAAATTATATCGCTTAATTTTTGCAATGCTTTTGAACTCTTACCTTTCTTTACCAGCAACAGTGATGTCAGCATACATCCGCCAAATGCAGCGGCCGCGCCGAGCATGTGATTTATTGCGCTTTTCTTAACTTTTTCCTGTTTTGACTGTTTTTCAATTTTATCTTTATTCAGGTTTGCTATATTATTAAAGTCTGCCTGATGGAATACTTTTAGAGTGAACAGGTTTTTCAGGTAACAGAGGGAATATTCTGCAAGCGGAATTATCATACAGCTTGCGGCTATAGCGGCTTTGACAGGTTTTATTTCTTTTAATTTATCAGCAGAAATTGCTGCATCCCTGTTAAGCTCTGTCATTGGCGTGGAAATTTTTTGTTTTAATGATGCATCAAGACCCTTTTGATATATCGGGCGAAATACTCCGTTGCCCAATAATTTCGGGGTATAATATACAAGAACGCTTTCTCCAACTTCCTGAAACGAATTCTCGCTCAAATCAGCGAAACTGCGTGCAAAAGTTGCTTTAGGTATAAGGTTTGTCACGGTGTCCTGTACAAATCTGACATGTGACAACGATTCAGACTGTTCCTGTTTGGCAAGGAATTTTGTCGTCTTTTTTAAAAGCTTATTGGGTAACGTATTGATTAAATTATTTATCTGCATTTTTTTTAAACCTCATTAAATATCTGAATTTCCTACAAAAAAAGCCCGTTCAGACTCTCTCGAACAGGCTATTTTATTGTTGTATGTTTTTTATTATTCAAATATTTAACGCCAACAAAACGTGCCTGCTCTTTTTTGCAGCCACCACCAGTTTTGAGTTTTGTTTTGTTGGATGTAATTCATAATTAGTATGGTTTTCCTTTTTGTACAGATACATAATAACATGAACAAAAAATTTTTTGCGTTTTTTTTATAAAACTTTAAAAATTATTTACTAACGGAAAGTAAAAAACACTCTTTGCAATAACAAAGAGTGTTTTTTCGTTAATCATTTCGTTTCAAACTATGAAAAGTATCTTTTCAAAAGTCCATCGAAACCTTTACCGTGACGAGCTTCATCTTTAGCCATTTCATGAACTGTGTCATGGATTGCGTCATAGCCTAATTGTTTTGCACGTGCTGCGATTGCGAGTTTACCTTCGCAAGCACCGTGTTCTGCTTCAGCACGAAGTTCAAGGTTTTTCTTTGTAGAATCAGTTACAACTTCGCCGAGAAGTTCAGCAAATTTTGCTGCGTGTTCAGCTTCTTCAAACGCATATCTTTTGTATGCTTCTGCAATTTCAGGATAACCTTCTCTTTCAGCCACTCTTGACATTGCAAGATACATACCTACTTCTGTGCATTCGCCGTTGAAGTGTGCTCTTAAGCCTTCCATAACTTCAGCATCTTCAACCTGACCGTCACCTACTTTATGTTCACAAGCATATACTTTTGCGCCGCCGCCAACTTCTTTAAATGTAGTTGCTCCGCATAAAGGGCATTTTTCCGGAGCTTTATCTGCTTCTGTTGACCAGCCGCATACTGTACATACAAATTTTGCCATTCTTAACCACCTTTCTTTTTCAAGTACAAATTCATTATACAATCATAAATTCAATTTGTAAAGTAGGAATTATTCTCATTTTTTAAAATTTGTTACAATTGACTTTTGTTTTTATGTTAAAATTAACTGAAAGAGAGGGAGAATTTAATGAAAGCAGTTGTATTTAGCGAAGAATTAAAACTTGTAAATGATTATCCAAAACCTGTTCCTAAAAAGGGCGAGGCGTTAGTAAGGGTTACCCTTGCAGGGATTTGTAATACAGATTATGAGATTACAAAGGGATATATGGGATATAACGGAATTCTCGGACACGAAGCCGTCGGTGTGGTTGAAGAAATTAATGATGAAGATAAATCTCTTCTTGGAAAGCGTGTTGTATCTGAGATAAGTTACGGATGTAAAGAGCCTGACTGCGAGTGGTGTGCTCAGAAACTATACAGACATTGTCCTAACCGTCATACTCTTGGTATCTGGCAAAAGGACGGGTGTTTTTGTGAATATTTTACCATGCCGTTGGAGGTACTTTTTGAAGTTCCTGAAAATGTCGAAGATGAGCAGGTTGTTTTTGTAGAACCTCTTGCTGCAGCAATTGAAATTACCGAACAATTACACATCAAACCTATGGACAAAGTTGTTATACTTGGAGATGGAAAGCTCGGTTTAATAACAGCACTTGCGTTAAATGCACTTAATATCAATGTAACTCTTGTTGGAAAGCATCAGAATAAGCTTGATATAGCTAAAAAACAGGGTGTTGAAGTTAGGTTACTAAATAACTTTGAGATTAAAAAAGAGTATGACATTGTAATAGAAGCAACGGGTTCTGTATCCGGATTTGAAACAGCTATGGCGCTTACAAAACCGCGCGGGGTACTGGTGTTAAAAAGTACGGTTGCGGCATCTAAAGAATTTAATCTTGCGCCGATTGTGATTGATGAAATTACTGTTTTGGGCTCAAGATGCGGGCAATTCCCGCCGGCACTGAGGCTGTTAAAATCAGGTAAAATTGATTTGAAGCCTATGATTTCGGCAACTTATTCAATCGATGACGCACTTAAGGCTTTTGAAAAGAATAAGGAAAAAGATGTCTTAAAGGTACTTTTAAAGTTCTAATTAAAATAGTTTTACTCTGTGAGTGAGAATCGGTTTATATAAAAGCCGCCAATACAAAGCTATTAAAAACTTTTTGAACACCTAATACAAGGCGACTCCTCGACATTGGAAATCTATTCCCCTCGCCCCGTCAATTGACCTCTGTGGGGGGCAAACATAAGTTTGCATCAACACTACTCCTAAATATTGGAGTAGCCGCCTGTAAAAAATGTTCAAGAAGTTTTCAACATCTTTGAAATACCGGCTTTTCAATGATGTTGAAAAATT